>CANCPZ010000008.1 GCA_947380175.1 Bacteroidota bacterium
CTTAAAATAAAAGCCCCCATTTTATTGGGGGCTTAAGGTTTTTGGAGGTCCCGAGCGGATTCGAACCGCTGTAGAAGCTTTTGCAGAGCTTTGCCTAGCCACTCGGCTACAGGACCATTTTATTGGGATACAAACGTAAGGATTTTATGCTAAAAAATCAATACTTTTTTTTATCTACTGAAAAAGATTGCAAACATTGATAACAAAGGCAATTATGGTACATTTTTTTTAGCTCTTCTAAGATATATAGTGCAATTTCTAAGCTCTCGCAGTAACATCCTGTTTTTTGGCTACTACATACAAAATCAATATTGCATTTTAAACACTTTGTAATTGACCTAATTTTTAAGCCCCCTTCCCCTTTTTTAAAAGAGGTAATAATTTAGCTATGAAAACAGAGTTTGTTTTTAAATCCATCTTACCAACTCTAATAAAAAGGTTAGTAATTACTCAGTAATTTCAATACTCACCTTCTCCACATTCCCATTCATTGGAGGATTGAATTTTGTAACCTTTACAGTTACTTTTTGTAAGCCTATAAGTGTGCTTTTTAGTTCATCCACAATTCGTTTGCCTACCTGTTCTATCAATTTTGAACGAACAGCCATTTGTTTTTTTACTATATCGTAAACAATAACATAATCAATGGTTTTACTAAGGTCGTCATTTAATGCCGCCTCTGTAAAATCGGTCTCCATTATTACATCAACAACATAATTGGCTCCAATTTTACCTTCTTCAACAAGGCAACCGTGATAAGCGTATAATTTTATTCCTTCAACTATTATTTTATGCATTTTTAAAAAGTATCAGGTATCAAGTATTAGGTATCAAGTCTTGTGTCTTGATACTTGCTACTTAATACTATTTGTTGCTGTTTCTAATCTTTTTACAACTTCATCTTTGCCAAGCAATTCAACCATTTCGAATAGCATGGGGCCACCACCAACACCACTTAAGCAAACGCGAAAAAGTTGCATCACTTGTCCGGCACCAATACCTTGTGTTTCGGCTATTGCTTTAAATGTTAATTCTGTTTCCGAAGCAGTAAATGTATTTAATGATTTGAACGATTCGGCTACAGCTTTTATAAAGCTAGCAGATTGATCGTTCCATCTTTTTTTAATAACATCAGCATCGTATGATGTGGGTGCAATAAAAAAGTAATTTCCTGCATCCCAAAATTCGGAAACAAAATGAGCTTTTTCTTTTACTAATTTGCAAACGCCTTGCAAATAATCAGAACCTCTGTGTTGTAATTCTACTGTTCCTTTTAATTTCTCTTCTAAGATTGGCGCAAATAATTTAGCAAGTTCGGCATCCGATTTCATCCGTAAATATTGCTGATTGAACCATTTTGTTTTTTCTGGATCAAATTTAGCACCTGATTTATTTACACGTTCGAACGAAAATGCTGAAATTAGTTCTTGCAACGAAAAAATCTCCTGTGTTGTTCCTGGATTCCACCCTAACATCCCTAACATATTAACGAACGCTTCCGGAAAAAAACCTGTTTCGCGATAACCTACATATTTTTCGCCTGTACGTTCATCATACCAATCAATTGGAAACATTGGTATTCCGGATTTATCGCGTTTCGATAATTTTCCATTTCCATCAGGTTTTAAGATCAAAGGAAGATGCGCTAACAAAGGCATTTTATCTTCTAAGCCCAAATAACGATATATCAATACGTGCGATGGTGCCGATGGTAACCATTCTTCACCACGAACAGCGTGTGAAATTTCCATTTCAATATCATCTACAATATGCGCCAAATGATAGGTAGGCATTCCGTCTGATTTCAACAACACTTTATCGTCAACTTGAGTAGAATTAACAACTACCCATCCACGAATAATATCATGAAAACGGATTTCTTCATTACGAGGTACTTTTAATCTCACCACATAAGGGGTTCCAGCATCCAGTAGTTTTTTTACTTCATCTTCCGACAAGGTTAAGGAGTTGCGCATATTTTGACGGGATACTGAATTGTATTGAGGAGCAACTACTTTGGCTGCTTCTAAACGTTTACGCATTGCATCCAATTCATCCGATGTATCGAATGCGTAATATGCATATCCACTGGCAATAAGCTGGTCGGAATATTTTTTATAAATACCTAATTCTTTTCGTTCGCTTTGGCGATAGGGAGCATAAGGACCATCACCAAAACCAACGCCTTCATTGGGTTCAATGCCACACCATTTTAATGATTCAATAATATACTCCTCAGCACCTTTAACATAGCGCGTTTGATCGGTATCTTCGATACGTAAAATAAAATCGCCGTTGTGTTTTTTTGCGAATAAATAACTAAATAATGCTGTACGTACACCACCCATGTGTAAACCACCTGTTGGACTTGGGGCAAAACGTAAACGAACTCTTCTGTTTTCCATTTTTTTTAATTTGGATTGCAAAGATAAATTAATTTACTAATGTGCAATTGTACAGTTTAGCACTTGTAAAATTATATATCCAAGTATTTTATAACTATTTCCAAAATCAAACAATTGTCCTTTTTAAAAACAGCTTAAATATTTAATATCTTTACCAAAATAATATTAAAAGTAGCCTATTAAAAAAATTAGCACATCTAAAAATGCAATTACTTACGCCAACAAATTTTACTGATTATGAATTGATTGATTGTGGCAACTTTGAAAAACTGGAGCGTTTTGGTCAGTTTATAACCATACGCCCAGAACCACAAGCCGTTTGGGATAAGACATTAAGTAGTTCGGCGTGGGAAAATCGTGCGCATATAAAATTTATTCCACGGTCGAGTGCAGCTGGGGAATGGCAAAAATTAAAACAAATGCCAGATCAATGGCACATCAAGTATAAAATAAATAATTCAAATGCTGCCATTGCATTCCGTTTGGGATTAACATCCTTTAAGCATGTTGGTATATTTCCAGAACAAGCAAGTAACTGGGATTTTATTTACGATACAGTTAAAGCAATGACAGTGCCTCAACCAAAAGTGTTGAATTTATTTGCGTACACAGGTGGCGCTTCATTAGCTGCAAAGGCTGCTGGTGCTGATGTTACTCACGTGGATTCGATAAAGCAGGTGGTTACCTGGAGTAAAGAAAATATGGATTTATCCAACTTAAGCAATATACGTTGGGTGGTAGAGGATGCATTAAAATTTGTGAAGCGTGAAGAAAAACGTGGTAATAAATACAATGGAATTATATTAGATCCACCAGCCTTTGGGCATGGACCAAATGGTGAAAAATGGAAGTTAGAAGATAACATTAACGAAATGATAAAAGGCGTTTTAAATTTGTTAGACGACAGCGAACATTTTTTAATATTGAATGCTTATTCATTAGGTTTTTCGGCGCTTATCA
This sequence comes from Bacteroidota bacterium, assembly GCA_947380175.1. Lineage (GTDB taxonomy): Bacteria > Bacteroidota > Bacteroidia > 2-12-FULL-35-15 > 2-12-FULL-35-15 > 2-12-FULL-35-15. Next base: position 3,366 of record CANCPZ010000008.1, read on the forward strand.
TCGAAAATTTATTGAAACAAAAAGCAGGAAAAAATTTAAATACAGGAGAGTTGTATTTACAAGCTACTGAAGGAAATAAACTACCATTGGGCGTTTTTGGAAGGTTTAGAAATTTTTAAGTAGCCACTTTTAAACATACTTTGTAAGGAATTGTGATATTAAAATCTGTTACCTATGTTGTAGTATAATTTGATTTTTTATTTTCCAATTATCATCATTTTCTGAACACTATTTCCCATTATTGAAGACACTTTTAAGAAATAAATGCCTTTTTCAAAAACAGTTGAATTAACCGTATTTATTTTGTTTGTTGTTCGTTGGGAATAAACTAACTCCCCCACTACATTAAACATTTCTATTACTGTTTCGCGATTACTCAAGGAGCTCAAATCAATTGTAAATACACCATTATTGGGATTTGGATAAACACTAAAACTTGCACTAGTATTTTCTGCAATTCCTGAAGTAAGAAATAGAATAACATTGGATGTATCGGAATAACAATTATTGATATCGGAAACAATTACATAATAACTTCCGTTTTGGGTAGGCGTATAATTAGTAGTTGTTGCTCCTGCAATAATACCAGTACTTGTATTGTACCACTGATTACCAGTTGTAACATTGGAGCTAATTGATGAGCCTACTAAACTAATTACAGGGGTTGTTGGTAATGGGTTAATAGTTGCTGTTATACTATTTGATATGGTAGGATTGCCTGTTGCACAAATGTTCGAAGAGGTAACCATACACGTTACAACATCATTATTACTTAATGTGGAGGAGGTAAATGTTGCATTGGCTGTGCCTGCATTAGTTCCATTTACTTGCCATTGATACATAGGTGATGTTCCACCATTAATGACCGATGCAGTGTATGAAATGGGTGTTCCTGAACATGAATTATTTGCAGATGATACAATACTTGAAGAAACGGGCGTAGTAGGATTTATGGTTGCGGTAACGGGTACTCTTAAGCTATTGCAAGTTTGTGTTATTTCCCAATCATAAAAATAATAATAGTAAGCGTTATTGCCTGCACTATTGCCGGTTATTGATACAATACCATTTAAAGTATATGGATAATTACCTCCTGTGTTATTTCTGAAAAGATTATTATTTCCGCTCACACCCAATTGAAAATCAGTACCAATTGGAATATTAAAATTTAATAGTGCACGACTTTGCCCCAATGGTAAATTAACGGTTGCTGATTGCAATACAACACCAGCACTATTTCTAAGTTGAATAATTCTATTACCAGCAGAACTTGCATCCACCAAAACGGAAATTAAATTAAAAGCATTACTAGCTGAAAATGTTAAGTAATGATAGCTAGGCCCGCTATAAGCGCCTCCAGCACCAATATTTTTGTTTGCCGCACCAACATGTTGCGTTGTGCCCAATAAACCTGAATTTTCAACATAATATGTAGTGCTTGCAGATAGTATAGGAGTTGTATACGAAGCGCCCGTATTTACTAAATTGCCTCCTGTTGGTGCATCATACCATTTAATTGTGTTTGCTGCTGTTGCTGTTAATGTTACCGATGCTGATCCACAACCTATTGCTGTTGCCGATTGCACTGAAGGTGGTGTATTTATAGTTACTGTTAAATAATTTAATTTTAATAACGAATCGGTACCAACACAATTGCTAATTTTTAATTTCACATCATAATTACCATTATTTGTATAAAGGTGAGTAGGGTTTTGTTGGGTAGAGGTTGTGCCATCACCAAACGACCAAAGCCAACTTGTTGAACTGCCCGATAAATCAGTAAATGAAATGTTTCCACCACAGGAGTTAATTGAGTTAGAGGTAAAATTTACCACTGGTGTAGCAACTTGCAAGTCCACATTTACAAGTGTTGCGCTACCATCAACTACCACAACATTATTTATTGTTTTGCTTTGATATCCGGGAGCCGAAAATGTTATATTGTAAGTACCATTAATGATTGGACGATAGTAATCACCAAGAGGTAATGCCGAATAAACATGAGAGCTATCAAAATCATGTCCACTAATAAATACTTGGGCAACTATGGGTTGGTTGCTACAAGCATCTTTAACAACACCTCTTATGCCGTGTAAAGCTTCTTCCATATAGTTTAACCACGACTTGTAATTGTAATTCCAGTTATTTAACAAATCGGTTTCAGGATCTATTTTTATCATTGATAACTCCAAAGTAAGCTCTCTACAGTGTTTATAATAATTCATATAATCTTGTCGGCCACCACTTATGGTGTACCATACATAACCGTTGGTAACACCATTATTCTGACTTGTAAAATAACCGGGAGTACAATTTGCATGCACCGTATCTGCATATTTATTTGATTCGCGAATATACCAATCATCATCGGCATGGAGTTGTGGCCAAGTATCCCAAGGGTAATTAATTAATTCGGAACCGCCGTGCATATTTGCTGCCATCACAAAATGCATGGTATCGGCAAAAGCCATAAAATAATTTGTTTCTGGCTGATAAGGATTGCCATCTGGGTGAGGGCCGGCAGCAGGATCGGGATAATTTCGATTCAAATCAATATTGTTTGCATTGTAACGAGTTGCACCATTTACCGTCAAATCGCCACCTGCAAATGTACCATCAGGATTTGCAAGTGGGTTAATCCAAATTTCCATATTGTTTACCAAGCTTGTTATGCGTGCATCCGATCCATAATTACTCAACAAATAATCAATGTAATGAAGCATTCCAACATATCCTGCAATTTCATCGCCATGCATAGATGAGGTATATAAAAATTGTGGTTCGTTTTCGCGTACATTAATATTGTCGGAAATTTTTAACATTAATAATTTTTTACCACTTGGCAAAGTGCCTATGTTTACTAGTTTACAAAGTGTTGGGTAATTAACTACAAATTGATTCATCATGGATTCGTAGGCAGGATAGGTAGGATAAGTATTGTAAGTTGCTTGAATTTGCGAAGTACTTTTGTGTTGTTTTCCCATTTTTACTTTGCGGAGTGTATTTGGGTTTGGAAGAATTGCGTAGGTATAATTTAAAGGTAAAAATGCTGTAAAGCCTTGTTTGTTTGCAAAAGCATATACCGTTTTATTTTCTACATTATCAATCGAAATAATTTTTGTGAGTGTATTTATTTCTGACTTTTGATTTATTGTAAATTTAAAATATACTTCGCCTTTCTTTTTAAATAGTTTATCAACTACTATTTTTTGTTGGTTTGTAAGTGTTTGTGATTTAATTGCAGGTGTTAACAAGCAAGTTATTGTCACCAAAATAAGAGCGTATATTTTATTCATAGAGAGAGCTATTTAATTAGTTGAAAGTAAATAGAATAGTTTTAAAAAACAAGTGGCTGATTTTTTTTGCTTGCCCCACTGCAAGTAATTAATGTTTTTGTAATGTAAAATCCATTTAGCTAATTTCTCCATACAGCATAATCCTTTGTAATTGACTAAAATCAGCATTTCTATTATCCTAAATCATTCAATTGAATAGTACGCGAAATTACATTTGTTTTTTTGTTGGTTAATTAGCTAAAGTTACTTTTTGCAAAATGAAATGCAATGTGTTTACCTAAAAATAAATTAAATGGAAAATAAATTAATAAGTCCGTCTGACGTTACACCAACAAATTTTTTAAAATCCGAGCTACTAAAATCAAAAACGGGTATTGATGGTTTGGACGATATTACAAATGGCGGCATTCCAAAAAATCGTCCCACTTTAGTAGTGGGTGCGCCAGGCACAGGGAAAACAGTTTTAAGCATGCAATACATTGTAAATGGTATTATTTTGTATAACGAGCCAGGTGTGTATTTAACTTTTGAAGAAAAAACAGATGAGTTGCAAATAAATCTAAGCTCAATGGGGTTGGATTTAAATAAACATATTGAACAAAACAAACTATATCTAGAACGATTACACGTCGACCGAAACGAAATTCAACAAAGCGGAAAATTCAGTATTGATGGTTTATTTGTTCGTCTTGGTTTAGCTATTGATAAGGTTAAGGCAACGCGCGTAGTACTCGATTCTCTTGACACACTTTTTGCAGGTTTTGATAATGGCATATTACGATCTGAATTAAAAAGGCTTTTTTTTTGGTTAAAAGATAGGAAAGTAACAGCAATAATTACAGCGGAAGCTGGAGATGTTTTTTTATCTCGGTTTGGGTTAGAAGAACTGGTAGCTGATTGTGTATTGGAACTAAATATTCGAGTTATTAATCAAATTGCCACAAGGCGTTTAAGGATTGTTAAATACCGTGGTTCTTTTCACAGTACAAATGAATTTCCTTTTATAATCGATGAAAGTGGCATCACCATTTTTCCTGAAGTAGGTGAGACACCTCAAATAATAGTTAGTTCTGAAAGAATCTCTTCTGGCATCAAAGCAATAGACGAAATGCTTGAGAATAAAGGCTTTTACGTTGGAAGCAGTATTCTTATAACCGGCTCGGCTGGTGTTGGAAAAACTAGTGTTGCCGCTTCGTTTGCAAATAATGCCTCCAAAAGTGCTATGATAACTCTTTACTGCGCTTTTGAAGAATCGCCTAGTCAAATTATTAGAAATATGAAAACTATTGGACTTGATCTCGATCAGCAAGTTAAATCGGGTAATCTGCATTTTTATTTTTCTATTCCCTCTTTATTTAATATTGAACTGCATTTTATTGCCATTAAAAAAATGATTAAAAAAATTAATGCATCTGTAGTAATCCTTGACCCTGTTACAAAAATAATGGAAGAAGATATTAATAGCGATATGAGATCCATGTTTGTTCGATTTATAGACTATTTAAAGATGGAGCAAATAACAGTAATGATTGCCGCTACAGTTACACCCAATGCATTAGATTTAGTGCAGGGTAACGAAGGAGTTTCTTCTATGGCCGATACCTGCATAATGATTGAGTCAAAACAAGAGAATGGGTTTCATAATAAAATTCTATATATCGTTAAATCGCGAGGCATTAACAATTCGAAAAAAGAATTTGAGTTTGATATTTCTAATGAAGGAATTAAAATTGCTCCAATTATATTAAAATCAAAAATCAGGAATGGTTATTTAGATAACTCTTCAAAAATTAGTAAGGAGTTAAAATCGGCTGTTTTATAATTTAATATTTTTCCAAATAATCTTTTGATAGGTTAACGAAAAATTTTATTTTTTTATGCCTAATTATAAAAGAGGTTAAAACGTGAGTCAATCAAAAAGAAATATAAAAATTAAACAAGAAGATAAAAGCACGGAAAATAAAAATTATGTTTTTCAATTATTTGTTGCTGGTAGTTCAGCTAACTCTTCTCGTGCAATTAAAAACATAACAAGTATTTGCGAACAATATTTTAGAAACAGCTTTAAATTAGAGATAATTGACGTAAACAAAAAACCAGCCTTTGTTATTACGGAAAATATAATCTCGTTACCATTGCTAATAAAGAAATTGCCATTGCCTGAGGAAAAAATAATCGGAGATCTGTCAGACACCCAAAAGGTTTTGGATGTTTTAAATATTTTAATATAAATTTAAATTGACCGCTAAAAATTTCAATACAGAATTAGACTTCGCTCTTGAAGAGCTTGTAATTGCGTATGAAAATCAATTTAAAGGAGTTAAATTTTATTCGGAAGAATCGCATCAAACAATACGAGATGAAATAACTGAAAAGTTGAGTAGAAAGTTTGATTTAAAAGAATGGGAAACAGATTTACTATATCACAATTTGCTAATAGACAAATACATTAGGGGTATTGAGCCTTTAACAATTTCCTTAGACGGTCTTGTATTCATAAACAATGGAGGCTATACACAAAAAGATATTCGCTTAAATTCAGAAAATTTTCGAATTCGAGATCTTGAAAATAGTGCTAAAAAAAACTCTCATCGACTAGTTGTTTTTACTGCATTACTTGCATTTGGAACTTTAATTCCAGCTTGGTATTTTGCAATAGAAATTTGGAAATATTATCATTCGTACCATCCATAATAAAAAATCCCAGAAATTTTTTTCAATTATATTTTTAAAAACAACTTTCTTTATCAAAGCCCTACATTACTCTCTTATTTCGGTTGTATTTGTAAAGTAATATTTAATTTTTCTTTTTATGAATTAACTAATTTGTTTAAAACGAGTTCAAATTCCTTGTTATATTTACTGTAATTTTAATTAGCTATGCTGGGAAAAAAACTATATAACTTACTATCCGAATTAGATACATCTAATCGAAAACTACTGTTTTATAAAATTCGCCAAACGGAAGATAAACGGATGAAAGCGCTTGCCATTCTTCTAGAAAAAAAGCACATGAGTTTGGATGAGTTTAATCAATGCCTTGTAAAATGTGAAGGGGCGTTGGTTAAAAAAGGGAGCTCCAAAAAAATAAAATCCGATGCACTAAGAAGATTCAATGATTTTGCAGCAAATGAAATAGAAAATATAAAAATTTCTGTTTTTATAAAACATAACCAAAAAATTAGAAAATATATTCTTTGCGATATTTATAAAGATGTGAAAACGCAAGAATTACAGCAAGATTATCTTAATAAACTAAGAGCTATTATTGCACCTGAAAATGATTTCTGGCTTTTTGATTATTACTTAATGCAAGAATCTGCTTTAAAATTAAGATCGCAAAGCACTAAAGATATTGAAATTTGGAGAGGTCTTTTATTAGAACAAAAAAAACTTGCTAGTTCTTTTTTTTTAAAATCAAGTTCCATAATTCTTGAAAAGATTGCGGCTTCTTATCTAGATGATAGAAATTCAATTGAGCGACTCGGAAAAGAAATTGCCGATGAAAAAAACATTTTCGCGCTTATTGATCAAACCGAAGATCCTGTTATAAAATCTGTTTTTTATCTTTCACTGGCAAAATTTAACTTCGAACATGAAAGGAAGTTTAATGAGTTTTCGGCACTCGCCATTGATTGTCTCAAAGATTTGAATGATTATGATTCAGAAATTACTCGGAGAAAGATTTATTTTGCCAAATTTCTGCATGCATTCCATTTTGGATTTTCGTCAACTGAAATTTTGAATGCTATTGAAAAGGTAGTTGAAATAGATTTAAAATACAAACAACTCTCTGAACGAATTGTTTGGTTTCTTTTTTTAACCCAATTAATGTTTAACCAAAAAGGAGGAAAGTTGAATTATTTTCAACCAAATTCAAAAAAACATTTTAACCATAAAAGCACCGATTATTTTTATAGTTTTTTAAAAGCGTTCGAACATTTTAAAAACAACCAGATTAAACAGGCAAAACTTTTATTAGTTGATTTATCTTACTCTAATAATTTTTACGTTGCCACTTGGTCGAGACAAATGGAAATGGTAATTAACTTAAAACAAGGCAACGACCAACTGGTGAATAGCTATTTGACTGGTGAATTTAAAAAAATATTAACAAATAAAGACCGAATATTTACTGTTAACTCATCTGCTTTTCTTTTGTCTAAAATAGCTGGTGCGCTTTTTATTAAACAGCCCGATTATCTGAATGCCCTTTCTGCTAAAGAAAAAAACATTTCTCCAATACATGCTATTATAACTGCTTACTTTAAAAACAAGTAGGACAAATAGACTTTTAAAAAATCCGCTATTTGCTATATATGTTATAAAAAATTAAATTTGTTCTGCTTTTTTAAAAATCGTTTTAAAAACAGGTAGGACAAATTATTTAATATTGATTTCAAAAATTAGACATTATTTTGTTCCTTTACATAGTTAACAACAGTAAAATAAAAAGTATGAAAAATAAAATTATTTTTAATAGTATCGTTTTGTTGATAATTACATGTTCTAAATTTAGTGCGCAGGTAGTAATAAACGAAGTAATGCCTAAGCCCAGTGTTGCACTTACAGGTTGCGACCAAACAATGGTCGATGTTAATAATTCTACTTGTGGAAAAGAATACATAGAACTTTTTAATAAAAGTTCGTGTGATACAATAGACATTAGTGGCTATGTTGTTGCATCAAAAACATCAACCAGCATTGGAGGTGCTTTTACATTTCCGGCAGGTACAAAAATTGCACCACTTGCTCACTTAGTTGTTGGTGGGCCTAATGCTTCTGCCACAGCCGGTAGCGTTGATTTTCCTTTGACATCATTTATTGGAACAGCGCAGCTTTGTGTCGAATCTAATCGTTGGTTTCTTGAGAATACAGCTGGTTGGGTTGCAATTTACACCGCTGCAGGAATACCATTGGATGCGATTTATTGGACGTTTAGCGCCAATCAAGGAAGTACACTTTCAAGCGATGTTGCTTATAGCTATTCACCCTGTATACCAACTGCATCAGGCAGTATAACAAATTTACCCTCTGCTAAACAAATGACATTGGGAACACAAATTTCTTATGTTCAGGATATACCGAGCACAGGTTTTACTTTTTCAAGGATGCCTGATGGTGGAAGTTGGGATAGAAATATTGCTCCAACTATTGCTGGTACTAATAATTGTAATGGTGGTAATTGTATTACTGGTTCGGCTGTACAAATACAGCCAATAGTAACTAACCCTTCATGTGGTTTAACTAATGGTTCTATTACAATTACCAATAGTGGTTCTTATAATTATACATGGATTCCAAATGTTTCAACGAGTAGCTCTGCTTTAAATTTAGCAGCCGGCACTTATACTATTTCTATTGCTTCTTTAGCTGGTGGTTGTCAAGATGATACCGTAATTACGTTATCACCTTCTGTTGCATTAGCAGGTAATGTAACAAATCTGCAACCAAATACAATTTGTAATGCAAGCAGTGGTTGTAATTATACAGGTCCTAGTATTTTAATTAATGAAGTTAACCTTTATCCTAACAATAATGATGGTTCTATTTATGGAGAATCGGGTACTACAGGAAATAAAGAAGGAGAATGGATAGAATTGTATAATCCAAATCAGTGCGATTCTGTTGATATTTCGGGTTTTATTTTGGGTAGCTATAATTCTGTAGGGAATGCACTTACCGTACCCGCAGCCAATGGGATGGGTTTTGTTTTACCTAATGGAATTAAAGTACCACCATTTGGCTTTGTTGTTGTAAGAGGTCGTAGCGCTCCCGTACCACCTGCTACCGCAATAGATATTGTAGTTGATAATATAGGAGGAAGATTATGTATTGATGGAGGTATTGCAAATTCAAGAATTTGGTTTCAAAATGCTGGTGGTTGGTTTGGGTTTTACAACGCAAGTGGCGTTCCTCAAGATATGATTAAATGGGGATCTCCAACTCCAAGTGATTTAAATGGAAACCCTTGTATACCCAGTACAAATAGTTTACCTATAGGTTTTACGGTGTTGCCATCTGCAAATGCATCAGGAATAACAACAAATCTTGGACCTACCCCTAATGTTGGAAAAACCTATGTAAGAATCCCTGATGGTGGAAGTTGGTCGAACGTGGATCAAGGCGAAAACACCTCTTATGGAACGTGTAATGATTTAATAAATGGTTGTGTAGTAAATACAGGTGGTTCCAGCACTTGCAATGGTTCGGCTACAGTAAATATTACAGCCGGAACAGCACCTTATGTTTATCACTGGAATGACCCATTGACACAAACAGCCGTAACAGCAAATAAGCTGTGTGCAGGAAATTATATTGCACAAGTTACGGACGCAAATAGTTGTCAGTTAAATTTAAATGTAACTATTGTTGATCAGTTTTATAGCATCACAACAAATGCAATTAATTCTACTTGCGATTCTACGAATGGCTCTATTAATGTAGTTACATCTTCTAGTGGTATTTACGATTATGTTTGGTCTGTTAATACAGGTATTAATGATAGCATTTCGACAACTGCAACTAATTTAGGTGCAGGAACTTATTCTGTATCTGTTTTAGCAAATGGTTGCAAAATAGATACAACGATAGCGCTAACAACAACTCCGAGTATTTCAGATATTATATATACAACTACCGATATAAGCTGTGGGGCACCTAATGGTGGTGTTCAAATAAGCAATATAACTGGTGGAACTTCTCCATATTTATACAGTATTAATGGTAGTAGTTATTCTGGCTCCATGCAGTTCGAAAACTTAACAAGTGGTTCTCAAGCATTGTCTGTTAAAGATATAAACAATTGTTATTTTAGTAAACCTTTTACTATCAATGGTGCAGCTAGCAAGGATAGTGTTTTTGTACCAAATATATTCAGTCCGAATAATGATTCTAAAAATGATTTTTGGTCGGTTAAAGGCGATTGCATAAAATCGTTCAATTGTCAGATTTTTAATCGTTGGGGTTCTAAGATATACGAATACACTGATTATATAAATGGTAAATGGGATGGCACAATAAAAAACCAAAAAGCAAGTGCTGGCGTTTATTTTTATTTAATAGATATTGAATATTTTGATGGCGTAAAAAATCCATTAAAAGGAAGTATTTTTTTAACTGAATAAAAAGATTTTTATCTTAACAGACACATGCTAACTAAAAAAAAATACATACTGTTTTTTTTCATTTTAATTATTCATTTAACTTATTCGCAAGTTGTGATAAATGAAGTGATGCCATACCCTTCTGGTAACCAAGGTTTAATTGTTTGGAATACCGCTTCTGGAAATGAATATATAGAGCTATATAATTCTTCCTGTAGCAATTCTGTGAATGTTTCGGGCTATTTTATTGGAGATGGTCAAGATTTTGCAGGAACAATTAGTGGTGGAGGATTTAGGATTCCCAATATTCCATCAGCAATAATACCACCTTTAGGGCATTTGGTTTTGGGTACATCCACTTCCTCTTCAGATGCTAATAGCATAGACATTAAATTACCTGATTATACTTCTAATTATTGTTTAAATACAGCAAGTAGAAATTTTATTTTGGCTAATGCCGATGGTTGGGTTGCTCTTTATGATGCGGCGGGTACCCCCATTGATGCAATTTATTGGAGTTCTAGTGCTTCAAACATTAATACATTAGCTGATTTTACACCAAATCCATGCGTTCCATCTGGGAGCCCTGCGGGCGTATCATTAAAAAGTGCAGTACAAATCAAAAGTAGCTTTCCTAGTTTAATAAGTTATGCTGGGGTTAATCCAACTGTAAATAAAACATTTAGCCGTATACCGGATGGAGGTTCATGGCAAGCTATTGTTAATCCTTCTATCAATGATCTTTCAACAGGAAATTGTAATGGAGGTACCTGCGCAAGTTCATTTCAGATTCCAGCCACTGTTACTCAACCGTCTTGCAGTGCAAGTAATGGTTCAATAACAATTACCCCTTCTCCGGCTGTTGCTGGCTATACATATTCTTGGACACCAAATACAAGTTGTGTAACAGCATCAGCAAATAATCTTGCTGCAGCAAGTTATAGTATTCACATTACTTCTCCTTCTGGATGTGCAAAAGACACAACGATTACCTTAACTTCTTCAAATGCACCAACAGCAATTATAGTAAATCCAACCAATCCAAGTTGTGGGGCAAGTAATGGTCAGGTAGTGTTGGGGTCAGTAACAGGGGGTGTTGCTCCATATCAATACAATTTTAATGGGTTAGGGTTATCAAATACAACTACGTATCAAAATTTATCAGCCAATTCGTATACACTGGTTGTTCAAGATAACAATGGATGTTCGTACACAGCACCCAATGTGATATTAAGTTCTTCAAATGCACCAACAGCAATTATAGTAAATTCAACCAATCCAAGCTGTGGGGCAAGTGATGGTCAGGTAGTGTTAGGATCAGTAACAGGGGGTGTTGCTCCATATCAATATAATTTTAATGGATTAGGGTTATCAAATACAACTACGTATCAAAATTTATCAGCCAATTCGTATACACTGGTTGTTCAGGATAACAATGGATGTTCTTACACAGCACCCAATGTGGTATTAACCTCTTCAAATGGTCCAACAGCAATTATAGTAAACCCAACCAATCCAAGCTGTGGTCAAGCAAATGGATCGGTAAACATAGGTAATGTAACAGGTGGTATTGCTCCATATCAATACAGTTTTAATGGCCAAGTATTTACTGCTGCTACTAGTTTCAATAACTTATCCTCGGGAACCTACCCTTTGATTGTAAAGGATAATAATGGTTGCACCTATTCTACTACAAGTGCTATTTTTGACACGTATTTAACTTTTAATATAATTACTGACATAAAAGAACCTAGTTGTGCAAATGGTGATGGTTCAATTGAAATAACAAACGTAACAGGAGGATTGAGTCCTTATAGCTATAGTTTTAATAGCTCAGCATATAGCAGTGTTGCATTGTATCAACAGCTTAGTAGTGGACAATATAAATTATCCGTAAAAGATATTAACGGATGTGTAACTGATTTTAATTTGTTAGTTCCTATAACTAAAGACGAATCAACATTATTTATTCCGAATAGCTTTACTCCTAATGATGATGGAGATAATGATACTTGGTTTCCAAAGGGATATTGTATAACTGATTATCAGTGTTGTATTTATAACCGATGGGGAGAAAAAATAAGCACCTTAAATTCAATTAATGAAAAATGGGATGGTAAATATTTAAACAATAAGGTTGAAGATGGTGTGTATGCTTATATTATTGAGGCAAAAGGTGGAGACAATAAAAAGATAAGACGATTGGGACATATTGTTTTATTGAATAATATAATTAATTAAAAGCAGAAATAACATTAAATCAACTACGGTATTTACTATTGAGTTCGACCGCAAGATTATGTCCCATACTAAAACAAGCTTGTAATAAATAACCACCTGTAGGAGCGTCCCAGTTTAACATTTCGCCAATAACATAATTGTTAGTCAATTTTTTTAATTGAAAACTTTCATTTATTTCAGTTAATGAAACGCCTCCAATCGTTGATATTGCCTCATCAATACTTGCCATAGAAGAAACAGGAATTTCTAGGTTTTTTATTTTGGTTGCAAGTATTTTAGGATTTATAAATTCTTCTTTTGTACAATAATTTTTTAGTAATAATAATTGTGTTTTTGTAATTTTTAATTCATCTTCGAGGTGTTTACTCCACGATTTATTACCTCTGCCGTTCTCTATTTTGTTTTCAATTTCTTGAATTTTTAAATTTGGTTTAAAATCTAAACAAATTTTTACGTTATTAAAGTTGTTTAATTGCTCCCTTATTTGATGAGCTAAAGCATAAACAGCCCCACCTTCCAATCCAAAATTGGTAATTACTATTTCGCCTTTTTTTTCTTTGTCAATACATTTTACAGAAATATTTTTTAAGAAATGACCTTCCATTTTAGCTTTTATTTCCTTGGGCCATTTTACCTCAACAGCGCAATTAGAAGGCTGAAAGGGTATAATTTCAATTCCTTTGTTTTTAAATAATGTTGACCATACGCCATCAGATCCTGTTTTTTTCCAACTTGCACCACCCAAAGCAAACACAACGATATCGGCTTTAATTGCTATTTGTTGCAGGTTTGTATTAAAAATAAGTTCTTCGTTATTGTTCCAGCCTAACCAACGATGCTGTGTTTTTAGTACAACATTATTTTTTGTTAATTCATTTAAAATGGCGTTTAATACATCGATGGGTTTAATGCCTTTTTGAGGGAATACACGTTTGCTACTACCTGTATATGTTGATATGCCAATTTGTTTGAGCCAACTTCTTAAATCAGTGTTTGAAAACGAATGGATTACGTTTTGAAAAAATGAGGATGGTATATAGCGTGAAACAAATTCAGTAATGGGTTCAGTATGCGTTAAATTGAAACCGCCACTACCGGCAACTAAAAATTTTCGACCAGCCGCAAAATTTTGTTCATAAATAGTGATGTTAAAAAGCTTACTATTAAGCTTCGATGCTAATATTAATGCAGAAGGTCCGCTCCCAATAATAGCAATATTTTTTTTCATAAATGCAATATTAATGGCTTGGTTGATTTAATAGAAAAATCAATTAAAGAGGTTTTCAGTATTAAAATAATCAACCACCGATTGTTTCATTAATTGCAATTGTTGGCCTGGTTTTAAAGCAGGTAGCTTTTCGGTAGCTTTCCAATGTGGCCAACCATCTTTGTCTAGGCCTTCAAATTCATAAAAACCATAAGGTGCAAGTAGCGAACAAATTGCTATGTGCATTACATCTAGCTTTTCGTTTTTAGAAAATTTTATATTCCCTTTGCCTAATTCCTGAACGCCAATTAAAAACAATACAGCTTGCATATCTATGTCGTCACCAAATTGCGCAGATAGCTTTTTAATAACTGATTTAAAATTTTCTTCTAATCCTAATTCTAATTCCATTTTGCAAATTAATAAACTATATTTTAATAAATGGTTTCTTTTTAGCTATCATTGGCTATTTGTATAAAAAAAATTATTAATGACTTCTTTTTTTTATACAAACACACTAATAAAAACTACTCACTATTTGCACCGCTTTCAAACCAGCATTGAATAACATCTCTTTCTTCTTGTGTAATGTGTGTTTTGTTTCCTTGGGGCATTGTTTTAGTTATTACGGCGCGTTGTAAAATACGGTCAGCATATTTTATAATATTTTTTGGATCGTCAAACATAATTCCGTTAGGTGCTTTTTTTTGAACATCATCTGTTGGATTAGATGAGTGACATTGCACACAACGCTTTGAAATAATTTCGTTAACTGCAGTAAACGTTGCGGGTGAATCATCTTTACATACCGATTTTGTTGTTGGAGCTGTAACCATTGCCATAGCAATCATTCCTGCAAAGGCAAATGGTAGTATCCACACCGCTTTTTCTCCTTTTTCAATAACATTTAAATAATGTTTTATTAAAACACTCGAAAGCGACAGCCCCAATAAAACCAACCAGTTTAAAGCATTTCCATATGTACTCGGAAAGTGGTTGCTAATCATAATAAAAATCACAGGCAATGTAAAATAGTTGTTATGGCGTGATCGTAAAAGTGCATTTTTTCCTAATGTAGGATTTACAATTTTGGCTTCCTTAGCAGCGTGTACCATTGCTTTTTGAGCAGGAATAATTACTCTAAAAACGTTGCCAACCATTAAAGTTCCAATGATTGCACCAACATGAATGTAAGCTGCTCTGCTATTAAAAACATGACAAAGAAAATAAGCAAAAGCGGAAATAAATAGCAATAAAATGATTCCAAAAATAGTTGAATTTTTTGACAAAGTAGATTTACACAAGGTGTCGTAAATCAACCAACCAACAATAAGAGAGCCTATGCCAATTGCTATGGCAGTGCTTGATGAAATATCAAAAACTGCGGGGTCTATTAAATAAACTTTAGCATCAAAATAATACACAATTATAAGCAAGGTAAAACCCGAAAGCCATGTAAAATAAGCTTCGTATTTAAACCAATGTAAATCCTTTGGAATTTCTTTAGGAGCAATTTTATATTTCTCTAAATAATAAAAACCACCGCCGTGCACGGCCCATAAATTACCGGCAATTTCATCGCGTAATCCTTTTGTTCGATTTAAACTATTTTCTAAAAAATTAAAATAAAATGATGCTCCAATCCAAGCTATTCCAAAAAGAACATGTGCCCAACGTACTAATAAATTAAACCATTCGAGCAAGTGTGATTCATAGTTTGTTCCTTTAAAAAAAGCATAAGTAACATACATGAAAATAAAAATCAAAGCGATATAAAATAAAACAGATTTCGTTTCTTCCAGTTCAACTATTTTACCAATTACTTTTTCGGAAAAGTTTTTAGATGAATCGGAACCTTCTATAGGATGTTCGTTGTTTTTCTTTAATACTAATATGGCTGACTTTAATACTGATATTACTACAAGAATAATGATAGAAAAAACAACTGTAAACAAAATATTTACGCTATTGAAATGTGTGGTAAATTTTTCAGTTGCAAATGTGTTAGTAGCAAAAAACAAAAAGAAAAACAGTAAAACATTTTTTGATACGTGAGCTATTTTTATTAGAAATGGTACTTTCATATTTAATTTTATTCAATGTTAATTAATGAAAATGAATATCAAAAAAGCATTATACATATTGAAAAATGTGCGGTTGATTAATCCCTAAATATATAAACAAGTTTAATTACATTTGTTAAAATTGTAAAATAGTATGAAAAATTTATTACCAGATTTTGGTTTACATAGTACTAATACTCTCCTCGAATCGGGATTTACAGACGCAACTCTTCTAATTAAAAGTGGATTAATTATTGATATAAAACTTGGCAAAATACACTCGACAGAGTTTATTATTGAAGATGTTGGAGACCTAGTTGTAATGCCTGGATTAATTGACTCGCACGTTCATGTGAACGAACCAGGAAGAACTGAATGGGAAGGGTTTGAAACAATTACAAAAGCTGCTATTGCAGGTGGAATAACCACGTTGGTTGATATGCCTTTAAATGCTAGTCCGGTAACCACTTCAGCAAAAGCATTACGCGAAAAAATTAAATCAACAACTGGAAAATTGTATTGTAATTGTGGTTTTTGGGGAGGTTTTGTTCCGGATAACATTAATAAGTTGGAAGAATTAATTGAGGCTGGAGTGCTTGGAATAAAAGCATTTTTAACCCATTCGGGTATTGATGATTTTCCGAATGTTACAATGGAAGATTTAAAAAAAGGAATGCAGATTATTGCAAAACACAATATTCCTTTATTAGCTCATGCTGAACTTGATTTGATTCACGAAGGAATAAAATCCTTCGAAAAAAACCCATCCAATTATTTAGCATACCTTGCATCTCGCCCTAAAATATGGGAAGACAACGCTGTAAATCTAATGATTCAATTATGCGAAGAATATAATTGTCGCACACATATTGTTCATTTGTCTTCGGCAAATAGTATTGAAAACATTAAAATAGCGAAATCAAAGGGGTTGCCATTAACAGTAGAAACATGCCCCCAGTATTTATATTTTTCTGCAGAAAATATACCGAATAATAACACATTGTTTAAATGCGCTCCACCAATTCGTGAAAAAGAAAACAATGAAAAACTTTGGAAAGCATTAAAAGAAAACACTATTGATTTTATTGTTACCGACCACTCTCCTGCCACTCCTGAATTAAAAAAAATACAATCTGGAAATTTAAAAGAAGCATGGGGCGGTATTGCAAGTATTCAATTTTCTTTACCAATTGTATGGACGAAAGCAAAAGAAAAAGGGTTTTCAATAAATGAGATTTCTAATTTAATGAGTGCTGCTGTAGCTTATTTTATTGGGTATTCAAATAAAAAAGGTAAAATAAAAAATGGCTACGATGCCGATTTTGTTGTTTGGGATCCGAACGAAAAATTTATTGTTAAATCGACCGAAATTCAATACAAACATAAAATTAGTCCTTATGTTGGGGAAGAGCTTTATGGTGTTGTTAAACAAACATATGTGGGTGGCAAAAAAGTTTATGAAAACGGAAAATTTGTATCTTCACCACAAGGAAAAGTCTTGTTAAGAGAGCTGTATAAATAGAATTATTTTAAAATGGAAATTAATCAAACGGCACACCCAAAATTTACTTCATTAATCGACCTTGCTTCCGAAAAAATTGGAGGCAAAGCGTTGATATGTAGCGATGATTTTTTTGCTGAAAAAGAAAATCTTTTAAAATCAGGAAGAGGTATTTTTATTGCTGATAAATATACCGATAGAGGGAAATGGATGGATGGATGGGAGTCGCGCAGAAAGCGGAGCCCGGGATACGATTGGTGTATTATTAAACTTGGTGCATCTGGAATTATTAAAGGTTTAGATATTGATACCAATTATTTTTTAGGAAATCACCCTCCTCACGCCTCGGTTGAAGTAGTTAATTTAGATGGTAATCCATCAGATGAAGTATTGCAATCTGCTGAAACAAAATGGGTAGAACTTTTGCCTAAAGCGCCTATAAATCCAGGATCTCAAAATTTATTTGAAATCAACAACGATCAAATTTGGACACACCTGCGTTTAAATATTTATCCTGATGGTGGTGTGGCCCGATTAAAAGTATATGGCGAAGTTTATAAAAAATGGAATCTTATAAAAAAAGACGAAGTAACTGATTTGGCAGCTGCTGTTAATGGCGCAAAATCGATAATTTGCAACGATATGTTTTTTAGCCATATGGATAATTTAATTATGCCAGGACGTGGTATAAATATGGGAGATGGTTGGGAAACAAAACGAAATAGAACTCCCAATAATCGTGATTGGGTAATTGTAAAATTAGCGCACATTGGCGAAATAAGAAAAATTTTGATTGACACTTGCCACTTTAAAGGAAACTATCCAGATACTTGTTCGCTTGAAGGCATTAATACATTGAACGTAAATGTTGATATGAATTCAGCTGATTTAAAATGGACAGAAATTTTACCAAAGCAGAAATTGCAGGCGGATTACGAGCATTACTTTGAAAATGAAATCATAAATCAGGGACCATTTACGCATGTTCGTTTAACTATTTTTCCTGATGGAGGAATAAGTCGTATGCGTTTGTTTGGCAATATAATTAAGTAGCATTTAAAAATGCTGTATCAAAATGGGAAAAGAAGAATGTCAATAGAAGAATTAAATAATTTAAATTCAGAAAAAGCATTTGAGGAATTTTTTAAATGTTGTGGTTCTACCAGTTGGGCAAATAAATTAAGCGAAATTAGGCCATTTAATAGCATTGAAAACTTATTGAACTCATCGGATGCTATTTGGTTGAATGCATCTAAGCAGGATGGTTTGGAAGCATTTACACATCATCCAAAAATTGGTGATTTAAAAAATTTGGAAAAGAAATTTGCTTCAACAATAGATTGGGCAGGCAGTGAACAAGCTGGTGTAAGCGTTGCAGCAAATCAAACAATTATTGCTTTAGCCGAAGGGAATTTGTTGTATGAAAAAAAATTCGGTTATATTTTTATAGTTTGTGCTACGGGTAAAACAGCTGATGAAATGTTAGCTTTGTTAAATGATCGGTTACCAAATGATTCGGAAGTAGAATTTAAAATTGCAATGAACGAACAAAATAAAATAACACATATTCGATTAAAAAAACTACTTGCATGAGTCAAATTACAACACATATTTTAGATACATCATTGGGTAAGCCGGCAAAGGATGTTGCTATTATTTTAGAACAATCTGATAATAAAGGAGGTTGGATACAATTAGGGAATGGGAAAACAAATTCGGATGGAAGATTGCCAAACTTATTACCTGTCGAATTAAAATTAGAGGATGGTATTTATCGCCTAACATTTGAAACAGGTTTATACTATAAAAATTTAAACATAAAAGGATTTTATCCTTACATCAATATTACTTTTGAAATTTTTGATGGCTCACATTATCATGTTCCATTACTATTAAACCCTTATGGATATTCAACTTACAGAGGAAGTTAACTTTTAAAATTCTCAAAGTTATATTAATGATTAGAATTCGAACGAAGCATGGAACATTGTCAGTTCATGCTGAATTGAAAGTATTAAATTAAACTTTATTTATGAAAACATCGATTTCAAAAACAGAAACAGAAACCATCCTAAATGAATTAGGAGTCGCAAACAAAGCATTTCAAAAAATTTACCCTGGTGATAAACCTGATAGACAGCCTGTTCATACTGTTTATGGTGGTGCTGATTTATTTACGGCTGATTCGGCTCAAAAAATGGGCAATGCAGCCTTAAAAACTTTGCTAAACAATGCCGAAAATTTTGTGGAATTTGCCAAAGCAATAGAATTATCAGGACACGAATTATTGCCTACCAATGCCGCTGATATAGAAAAGCTTATCAAAAAAATGGATAGTAACTCTGAGGTTGAACGCAAAAAAGATTGTGCATGGTTATCTTATACTACATATAATAAAGTGATTGAAAAGCTAAAAAAAGAGGCTTTAGAAGACTTTAGGATTGATTTTGAAGATGGTTTTGGAAACCGTTCGTGGGAGGAAGAAGATGCAACTGCTGAAAATGCTGCAAAAGAAGTTGCAAAAGGAATGAAAGCAAATTCCTTATCGCCTTTTATTGGAATTCGTATTAAACCTTTTACAGAAGATTTGAAAGAGCGTGGTTCTCGCACATTGGATATTTTTTTGACAACTTTATTAGAAGAAACAGGTGGTAAATTGCCGAACAATTTTGTGGTAATGCTTCCAAAAGTTTCTATTCCTGAGCAAGTAAGTGCATTAGTAAAAATTTTCGAAACTATCGAAACAAACACAAAGCTTGTAGCAGGTTCCTTGAAGATGGAAATGATGGTAGAAACAACACAAGCTGTAATTAATAAAGATGGCGTAAATCCGTTAAGAAGTTTTATAGAAGCGAGTAAAGGAAGAATGATTGCAACAGCTTTTGGAACCTACGATTATACTGCAGCTTGCAACATCACTGCAAAATATCAGGACATGGGCCATGCTGTTTGTGATTTTGCACACCATTTTATGAAAGTATCTTTGGGTGCAACAGGTATTTGGTTGTCGGATGGCGCTACCAACGTTATGCCAATAGGACCAAACCGAGGCAATAATCTTACAGTTGAACAAATTGCTGAAAACAAAATGGTGGTTCAACGTAGTTGGAAAAAAGCATACGACCATACACGTTACTCGTTGTGGAAAGGGTTATATCAAGGTTGGGATTTGAATCCAGCACAATTTCCAATGCGTTATGCTGCAGTGTATTCCTTCTTTTTAGAAAGCTATGAAGATGCGGCTAAACGTTTGAAAGCATTTGTTGAAAAAGCAGCAAGAGCAACACTTACAGATGATGTATTTGATGATGCAGCAACTGGCCAAGGGTTGTTAAATTATTTTTTACGTGCTATGAATTGTGGTGCCATCTCTGCCGAAGACCTTGTTGCAACTGGTTTAACGATGGAGGAAATTAGAACACGCTCATTTCTTAAAATTTTAGAAGGGCGAAGAAATAAAGTTTAGATGTAATTTTTAAAAAACATACCTTACATCAAAATGAAAAAATGAAAACTAAAAAAAATGAAAAAACTTGGCACGAAGACCATTCAGAATCTTTGAATTTTGGGCAAAAACTAGCTGACAAAGTTGCGAATGGGATGGGTTCTTGGAGCTTTATTGTTATTCAAACGATACTTGTTGTAGTTTGGATGAGCTTGAATGTAATAGGATTTGTTAGTCATTGGGATGTTTATCCTTTTATTTTACTCAATCTTTTATTTTCTACACAAGCTGCTTATGCCGCACCAATAATTATGATGGCACAAAATCGGCAAAGTGAGAGAGATCGTGCGCATGCTGAAGCCGACTATCAAACCAATGTGGATGCTAAAGAAGAAATTGAAGCATTACAAATAAAACTTGATAAAATAGAAGTAGAAAAATTAGATAAGATTATTACCATGTTGGAAGAAATGAAATCAAAAACTCATATAAATTTACCTCCTCAGTAGGCTTGTTAGTGTCTCAATGTATTTTGGTTGCAACGAAATGCAGAAACCAATTGCAACAAAATATAGATTTGTTAATCGTTTAAATCCAATTCCAATTCGTTTAATAAATCACAATCTTTTTAATTGTGTCTTTCGTATCGTTTAACAAATGGATTGTGTAAACACCTTTACCAAAACCTCTTATACTTATGAATTTTGAATAATTGCCATTATAATTTGTTATTTCATCTGAATAAATTAATTGACCCAATGTGTTTTTTAACTCGATTTTATAGGTTGATTTTGAATCAGCATTAAAAGATATTGTAAAACACCCATCACTTGGATTTGGATATATAAATATTTGCTCTGCATTATTGATTTCCGAAATACTTGTATTTAAAATATTCAATGAAGCTGAAGCGTTAGAAGCACAGCCATAGCTAGT
Organism: Bacteroidota bacterium; assembly: GCA_947380175.1. Lineage (GTDB taxonomy): Bacteria > Bacteroidota > Bacteroidia > 2-12-FULL-35-15 > 2-12-FULL-35-15 > 2-12-FULL-35-15. Next base: position 25,161 of record CANCPZ010000008.1, read on the forward strand.
TACAACAACTGAATAAGTTCCGTTTTGTGTAACAGAATATGTTTGGTTTGTATCACCACTAATGATGTTGTTATCCAAATACCATTGATTACCAATTGTTGCACTTGATGTTAAAATAGCACCATTTTGTGAAATATTTGGTGTTATTGGCAAGCCAATTACAGTTATTGCTATTGTTGCTCTTGGACTTTCGCAACCTAAAACTCTTTGCGATACATAATAGTTTGTTAACCCTGCCAATGTTGTTGAAACTGTTGGTGTAGTTGGCGAACCAGCTCCTCCACTAGAAACAGTGTACCAAAGGAGATTGCTCCCTATTGCAGAAAGTGCTACCACATTATCGTATTGGCAGTAATTTACTGGAGAAGTTACAAGAGGAGCATTCGGAACCGTTAATGGCGAAGAAGTTCCACTGCCTGCAGCACTTGTACAACCATTTACTGTTTGTGTAACTGTAATGATACCAGCTGATGTAACCGTAATAGATGGAGTGCTTTCACCTGTACTCCATAACAATGTACCTGTTGCCGTTGTAGATAAAACCGAATTTGCACAACTGTTTGTTACTATTACTACTGGTGAAGAAGGGGTAGTGTTGATAGTCATAGTAATAGAATTAGACAATGAGGGATTTCCTGTTACTCCAATTAAATTCGATGTCATTTCACAAGTAATAATTTGTCCGTTAGTTAGCGATGATGTAGTAAATGTTGCACTATTAGTTCCTGCGTTAATTCCATTTACTTTCCATTGGTAAGAGGGTGTTGCACCACCATTGGATGGAGTAGCTGTAAATGTTACTAAAGAGCCAGAACAGGCAGTATTGCTTCCTGTTGTTTCTGAAATGATAACCGAGGCAGGTACACCTGAACCGTAAATATTTATATTATCTAGATAGAGCGCTTGCCCCCAGCCAGATATACTTTGAAAATTAAACATTACATCGGCTTGCCCTATATAAGCTGCTAAATTTACCGAATCAGTTCGCCATTGTGCAGCTGATGGCACAAATATTCCGCTACCACTTTTATCGGGTGCTGTTGCTAAACCTGTTCCTCCTTTAGCATAAACTCTTGACCATGTTGATCCGCAATCGGTAGATGCTAAAATAATTAATGAATCCCAAAGTGTGTTGTTTAAGCGACAATATGCTACATCAAACTTAAGTTTTGCAGTTGACAAACCTGTAAAAGTATATTTTGGGGTAATCATATCATCAATAGTACCTGCAGTTGTGTTTGGTGGAGAATAATTATCAAACAATACGCTGGATGTGCTTGTTCCAAAACCACCAGCAGTAGCAGTTTGTGCCCAGGTAATATCGCCATCTGGGTTATTGATTGCCCAATCTGTTGGAGCAAATGTTACACCTTGAAAACCTTCAACTAAAGGCAAAGCGATAGGTCCAGAAACTACAATATAACCTGTTTTTAGCATCGTGTCTTTCCCATTTGCATTCGTCACAATTAGTTGAGCGTTATATGTACCAGCAGTATTGTACGTTACAATAGGGTTTTGGGATGTTGATGTTGAGGGTGTTCCCCCAGGAAAAGACCAGCTCCAAGCTATTGGTGTTCCGTTTGTTAAATCGGTATAGCCTATGTTGTTTCCCTCGCAAATATTGGTTCTATTAGCAGAAAAATCGGCAGCCGGTATTGCCGTAGCCGAAACATATAAATCGGTTTGCCATATCCCTCGGCCAAATGTTGCAGCTCTTAATTTTGACACAGTGTATTGTATTTCTAATTCTCTTACAATTACATTAGGTAGCCCTACAAAATAGCTTGACCAGGAGCTTGCGGTATTGTCTCTTACATAAACTCCTACATCGGTTCCTACATACAAAATTTCATTCGCCGATCCATTTTGATACACAATACAATTTGCAGGTAAGTTTGGTAAACCGGTCGAATAATTGGTCCATGTTACTCCTGCATCGGCAGAATACCAAACTTTATTTGCTGACGAATACCCCGAAAAAGTTACCCACACACGATTAGGATCCGTTGGGTGAACCGCTATATATGTAATTGCTGCATTGGCAACAGGCAAACCCACTGTTCTATCAGTAAAAGATGTTCCGTTGGTTGAAACATAAAACTTATCGGTTTTAGCTGCATAAATATAATTGATGTTAGAGGCCGCATTGGCAAGTGCAATAATACTTCCTGTTCCACCTGTAACAGAGCCAACAGTTGTCCAGTTTGTACCAGAGTTTGTACTTTTATAAACCTGATCTTTACCAACAAATAAAGTTGCTGCATTTGAAGGTGCTTCAATAAATGGGGTAACCCAATCACCAGTTGAGTTAACTCCAGTACCACCAGTTGATACAATGTTTGTGTTTAAATTACCACCAGTTGTTGTTTTGTTTATATCTCCATAATACAACTCACCATATTGTATGTTCTCATTCGACCAATCAACTAAACATTCCATACCATCACCACCCAAAGGCCTGGTCCAGGAAGTTGTGCCACTGTTTCTAATAGTACCATTATCTTGCAGCCCTGCCAATAATAAATTGGAATTGGTAGCACTTAATCCAATTTTGTAGGCTTCTGAAATTTGTAACCCATTACTTAAATCGCTCCAAGCCGTTCCATTGTTGGTTGTTTTAAAAAAACCTCCATCACAACCAGCAAAACAAGTTGTTCCGCTACCTGGTAAATATTCCAATGCATGAATATCAGCATGCACATAAGGGGCTCCACTACCAGTCCATTGGGCATTTAATGACCAACTTGCTCCACTTGATGTGGAGCGCCAAATGTTAACCCCTCCAACAAGCACCTCTGCTTTATTGGTAGGCGAAACAGCAATTGAAAGCGTGTACCAGCCTTGTCCACCTTGATCGCCACCATTACTGTTATAACCCAATAAATTTGGTGTAGTTGATTTTGATGTAAAAGTTCCGCCGCTATTAGTTGAAAGGTACAAGCCTTGAAAGCCATAATCGTTCGCGCTTCCGGTACCAGCAATAGCCGCTACAACATAAACGTAGGTTGGATCATTTGCTGTAACACCAATTGCTAATCGTGCTACAGCTGTTGAAACCGGCAAACCTGTTGAAGATGATAATGATGCAAAAGAGGTACCTCCATTGATTGATTTATAAAAAAGTGTAGTACTGCAGGTGTAAAGGGTTGTCGTGTCTCCAGGTTTGTACTCAATATCTTTTAGGTTACCCGAAGCGGTTGCAATTTGTGTCCAAGTTGAACCAGCATTTAAGGTACGGTATAAACCAATGCTTGTTGCAGCAAATAGTGTATTTGGGTTTTGAGGATTTATTAGTAATTTACTTATTGTTCTTCCACTTGTTACTAACCAGTTTAAGCCTGTTGGATTCCATGACGTTCCTCCATTTGTAGATTTTAAAACCCCAATAGAATATGTGTCTCCAGCTTCTCCATCACCTGTTGCCAAATACATAATCTGCGTGTTATTTGGATTAATTTCTAAATCGCTACAACCTATTACGGCTAAATTATCGGTATTAGTTGTCCAGCTGTTACCACCAGTAGTGCTTTTCCATAATCCTCCGGCCGGAGAACCAACATAAACAGTAGCACTATTTGTAGGATCGAAATGAATAAAATTTAAACGACCAGCACCCCCACTCGAAGGAATGGTTGTAGTAGGCCCTATTATAGACCAACTTGTTGCTTGAGCCGCCTTTGTTGCATTAGCAGGGCTTTTTGCATTTGAATAAAAACCATTCAAATAATCATTCCAACCATTAATCATAACCGATCGGTCGCCAGAAGGATACAAACGTGCTTCCATATAGTTTTCCCATCGTTTATAAATTTCAAAATTGGGCACTTCTCTACTTTCTTTTTCAAGATTCGTTTTAGCAACTATTTTGTTGGGATTACTCTTTTTATTTTTTTGTTCTTGCTCGCGATTTTCATTACGCTCTTTTTGTTCATTTTGTTGTTCGCGTTTTAATTCCTTTTGTTTTTGTTCGTCAAAATAGGTATTAAAAGATTTTTTTACTTCATAAAAATTTACAGATGGATCCTGCATTTTTTCAACCCAGCTTTGCGAATAGCTTTTTTTTACTGCTATGGTTAGCGTAATGCTTAACAAAATCAATAGAACTTTTTTCATTGAGAGCGATTTTTATATACCACTAAACTCGTTTTTTTTTACCAAAAAAGCAAGTTTTAATAACCACAAATAGACCAATAAGCAGAATAGCAAGATGAGCGTTTGTGAAAACCAAAAACACCACACATCCTATAAAAGTAAACTTTTCTTAAAAAGCTCAATTTTGAAAATAAAATTTATCGAACCGCAAAATTAATGTTGTATTGGCGCTACTATGCAATAATGATATTGCTTCTTGGGAGGGATAAAAAAGAAGCACATCGTTTCTGATGTGCTCCTAAGTAAAGTGGGCACTACTGAAGAAATACCGAACCAGTCAATAATTCTAAGCAATGTTTTTAACTGTTTGGTGTATTCATATTGGTCATAAACATCTTCAAGACTGCTTTTTATCCTTTCTACCCCTTCAATAGATAAGATATACTTTGACTACCTATAAGGAAGATTAACTTTTGTAAAATAAATAACTATTTTATTTTACAAAATTAATAGAGTTTAGTTTAATTAAACACAAAAATAGATTTGAATATAAAAAAAGAAGAATTTGAAAAGACAAAATTATGACCTATGTAACAAATTAAATTAACCAATGAAACCAGGTTGTTTGTGTAATTAGCATAACCCCATTGTTTTTACATACCATCATCGTATGACCTGTACCACCACTTTCAGGCTCGGATGTATCTATATAAAATATCCCAAAAGTGGCTTTAGGTATGTCCTTTGTGCCAATTACTTTAACTGTATCACGTATGATATAAGCTCCTTTTTGAGCCGAAGTATTGGTAGCACCAGAAGCATATTGTTCAATTAACCCTGAGTTTTTTTTATTTGCTTTAGATTGATAAATCACTTGAGGTTCATTCACGATATCAATTTTATCGAGGGCATATGTAGTTCCCGCATGATTTGTTTTTTTACGATGATCAGTATATGGAGTAATTACCTCCATTCGCGCAGGATTAACAGAACAAACTCCTTGCGTAAATAATTCATCTGCACCTTTTGCGTTTCCACTCCTAAAAGTTATGTGTGTAGAATTTTCAGCCAATAATTTACCGACTCTAATTAATTTATCCTCATCACCCGGTTTTACATTTCTTTTACCCTCAAGTAAAACAAAAGCACCTGGTTTGTCAAACTTTTCTATAAAATCATTAAATATTCTTAGGTTCATTTTCCTTTTTTTTACATAAATAAAAAAACTACATAGACCACCATTCAGCCAGTATTTTTTTATACAAAATTGCTGTTTTTTCAGGCATTAAATTTTTGGCATAGTCTTTTTCTAACCTGCCGCAAACGCTTAACATTTTTCTATAGCTCCATTTAGCAAGCTTTTCTTTTAAATCATATTTTTTAGGATTATAACCATCATTGATTGCAAATAAAATGAGTTCTTCAAAAACACGCATTTCATAATAAATCCCCATTTCATCGGAATCATCATTTGCATGTTTTATTCCATAATCATGTATGTATTTCAATAGGTCTTCAAAAGATTTTGATTTTACTGCCATAATTGTAAATTTTTGATTGGTTTATGCAATAGTATATGAAAAATAAAAAAAACAAGAATATAAAATGACAATAGTGTGTCCAATTTATAGATTAATCAATAGTAATGTTTTTCGTGAAATATTTTAGAAGTTATAAATTTCTGAACTTTTCCAAGAAAATCGGAAATTTCAGACCTCTCTTTTTAACA
>CANCPZ010000009.1 GCA_947380175.1 Bacteroidota bacterium
AGATGGTGTTGTACATCCACATGAACCTACTGCATTTGAAATAATTAAAGGCTCTTTACCTGCATTTACAAATTTAAACTCACGGTTACCATCTGCATTGTGCTCAATAGTTCCATAATCCATCACTTCTGTTTCAAATTTAAATTTCGGAGCATTTGGATTAACTGGATTAGGAGTTGTAGTTTCCTGTGCTTTTGAGCTAATTGCTAAACATAACATTAAGCCAATTGATAAAACTGATTTTTTCATTGTTGTGATTTTTTTTGATTAATTAATTGTTTAGGGTTATTTTAAAATTTTCAATGTCTTTCTAAAGGTGTTGCTCCATCATCTTTTTTACCATTCGACGGAAACGCATCTTCAACAACTGCAGGATCTACATGCCCTTTTATAGTTATAATCTTTTCGGAAGTTTTAGCATTTGAATGTATTGTAACTGTTTTTGTAAAATTACCTGCGCGTTTTGTATCATATGTTACTTTAATAACCTGACTTTCGCCGGGTTTAATAGGAACATTTTTCGGAAATGTAGGTACAGTGCAACCACACGAACCTTTTGCATCAGTAATAATTAAAGGTTCTTTACCAGTATTTTTAAATTTGAATTCATATGTGCCATTTCCTGCAAACTCAATAGTACCAAAATCATGCATTTCTTTCTCAAAGGTTATTTCAGCTAAACTAGCAGAAACTGCTACATTTTTATCTGCTTCCTTTTTAATTTCTGTTTGAGCACCAACAAACAAAATCGATCCTAAAAATGTAATCAATGTGAATATAATTTTTTTCATAGTTTAAAAAAGCATTTCAAATAATTGTAAAATTCACAAGCGAAGTTAACTAACCACAATCGTGCCAAAATCTTACTAAAGAAAAAATTATTTTTTTTAGTAGCTTTGCTCCTCTTTTCAATAAAAAACGAAGTAAGTAAATAAATATGGAAATTCCTAAAACCTACGATCCAAAAATTACAGAAGACAAATGGTACGCCCATTGGCTTAAAAATAAATTTTTCAAATCTATACCGGACGAACGCAAACCTTATACCATTGTAATACCTCCTCCCAATGTTACCGGAGTGCTACATATGGGGCATATGCTTAATAATACTATACAAGATGTGTTAGTACGAATGAAACGTATGCAGGGCTACAATGCATGCTGGGTTCCAGGCACCGACCACGCATCTATCGCTACCGAAGCAAAAGTTGTAGCATTATTGAAAGAAAAAGGAATTAATAAAACGGATTTATCGCGCGAAGATTTTTTAAAACATGCTTGGGAATGGAAAGAAAAATATGGTGGTATAATACTTAAACAACTTGAAAAACTAGGAGCATCCTGCGATTGGGATCGAACCCGATTTACAATGGAAGACGATTTAAGCGCTGCCGTTATTGATGTATTTATTGATTTACATAACAAAGGACAAATATACAGAGGTGTTCGGATGGTTAACTGGGACCCAGAAGGATTAACAGCTGTTTCGGATGAAGAGGTTATTCACAAAGAAGTTAATTCAAAATTATTTTATGTTAAATATAAAATTGATGGAACTGCAGATGAATGGATTACGATTGCTACTACACGACCTGAAACTATTTTAGGGGATACTGCTATTTGTGTTCATCCGGATGATGAACGATACAAACATTTAAAAGACAAACGAGTTATTATTCCAATGGTAAACCGTTCTGTACCAATAATATTCGACACATACATTGATTTAGAGTTTGGTACAGGCGCTTTAAAAGTAACACCTGCACATGATATTAACGATTACAACCTTGGTGTTAAGCACAATTTAGAAGTGATTGATACCATTGCTGCAAATGGGAAAATGAGTGAAGCTGCTCAATTTTATATTGGCGAAGACCGTTTTACAGTTCGAAAAAAAATTGTAAAAGATTTAGAAGATATGGGGCAAATTGTAAAGGTAGAGGATATAAAAAATAAAGTTGGATATAGCGAGCGAACCAATGCTGTTATAGAACCACGTTTATCTATGCAATGGTTTTTAAAAATGGATACCATATCAAAACCTGCGTTGGAAAATGTGTTGAATGGCGAAATAAAATTAATTCCTGAAAAGTTTGTAAACACCTATAAACATTGGATGGAAAATGTACATGATTGGTGTATTAGTCGTCAGCTATGGTGGGGACAACAAATCCCTGCTTGGTATGATAACAAATCAAATACTGTAGTTTGCAGAACCAAAGAAGAAGCATTTGAAAAATTAAAACTTAAAAATTCTGTTATAAAAATTGAAGATATCAAACAGGATGAAGATGTTTTAGACACATGGTTTTCATCCTGGTTATGGCCTATCAGCGTATTCGATGGGTTTAAAAACCCGAAAGGGAAAGACATTAATTATTATTATCCAACAAATGATCTTGTAACTGGACCGGATATTTTATTTTTCTGGATTGCACGAATGATAATTGCAGGATACGAATATCGTGGAGTAAAGCCTTTTAGCAATGTGTACTTAACGGGTATCGTTCGCGATAAACAAGGCCGAAAAATGAGTAAACAGTTGGGGAATTCACCTGATCCTATTGAGCTGATTGAAAAATACGGAGCCGATGGTGTTCGTGTTGGAATGCTATTGTGTGCTCCGGCAGGAAATGATTTATTATTTGATGAAAGCACTTGTGAGCAAGGTCGTAATTTTTCAAATAAAATTTGGAATGCATTTAGATTAATAAATGGTTGGGAAACCGATGTAAATGCAAAACAATTGGATGCAAATAAAATTGCCATTCAATGGTTTGATACTAAATTTAATGAGCAATTAGAAAGCATTAACGATTTGTACAGTAAATACCGTATGAGCGAAGCGTTAATGGCTTCTTACAAATTAGTTTGGGATGATTTCTGTGCTTGGTATTTAGAAATGATTAAGCCCGAATTTGTTGATGGAAAATCATTACCGATTGATAAAGAAACATATGATGCAACAATTGTTTTCTTCGAAAAAATATTAAAAGTATTACACCCCTTTATGCCATTTATTACAGAAGAACTTTGGCATTTAATAAAAGAGCGTAACGAGAAAGATTGCATAATTGTTGCAGAATGGCCGAAAATAAAAATTGAGAACAAGGTCATTCTAAATCATTTTGAAGCAGTAATGGAAGTTGTTTCGAACATCCGAAATATCCGTAAGCAAAAAAACATTTCTCCTAAAGAAAAACTTCAGCTTTTTGAAAAAGTGAATCAAGGCGATGTAATAAAAACGTATGATTCTATTATTATCAAACTTTGCAATTTAAGCAGTTTCGATTATGTTCATCAAAAAGTAAATGGCGCAATTTCATTTGTTTTAAAACATGCTGAATTTTATGTACCCCTTTCTCAAAACATTGATTTAGAAGCAGAATTAGAGCGCCTAACAAAGGATTTAAATTATAATAAGGGCTTTTTAAAATCGGTGCAATCAAAACTTGCTAACGAAAAATTTGTTTCGAATGCCAAACCTGAAATGGTAGAAAATGAGCGAAAAAAATTGGCTGATGCAGAATCGAAAATAAAAGCAATTGAAGAGCAATTAGCTGGCTTAAAGTAACAATCAAATATTGTATTACCTTTGAGAAATAAATCTAAAAACATAAAATATGCCAAACCGCAGAGATATTAAAAAAGACATCAATAGTGTATTAGCAAACGTATTGGAAGAGTGTTATTCTGAGATGTTAAACAATCCTGAAAAAAATGATGACAAAATAAATGCCATTATTGATGAAGCTGTAGATTTAGCTGATGATTTAATAGCGAGAGTTAACAGTTCAAAAAAACTAAAAAGTGGTAAAGAAATGAAAACTAATTTCAATACTATTTTAGATGATTTGCAAGACAATGCTATTAATTTCATTGAAAAATTAAATGCATTATCGTAATATATTTAGTTGATTTTTTATTTTGTAAAAACTGCCGTCACTGTATCATAATGATTAGTTGAAGTTTGAACCAAATATGATAAATTAATTCGATTGTTATTTATTAAAGTACCTGTTCCTGAAATTTTACTTCCTGAAATTATTTGTTGAGGAATGTAAACATTATTTCCACTGACATCTCCATATGTTTTTTTGCTAAAACCATATAGGTTAGCTAATAAAATATGAGATGCATCAGATGAATCTGTAGTAGTTACATTGTATGTTGATGCTCCATAATCTTTACTATTTTCAGAAACATACCAATTGCCTAAAAATTTTGTACGGGCGTCCGAATTTGAAGGTTCTGCTAATGAGTTATCTTCTTTAGCACATGAACTAAAAAACAGGATGCCGAAGAGAGATGCTGTTAGTGAAAGAGAAAATATTTTTTTCATTATTTCATTATTTTTAAAACAAATCATTCAATAAATTATCATCAACTAAATTTGGTAATGTTACTTTTAGATTTAGTGTACGGTCCATTTCTCGTTTAATTGCAAACAACGCTTCATCGTTTCTAGCCCAACTTCTTCGTGCAATACCATTGTTCACATCCCAAAACAACATTGATTTTAATTTTCGTTCCGATTCTTCGTTGCCTTCCAATACCATGCCAAATCCACCATTAATAACTTCTCCCCAACCTACACCACCACCATTGTGAAGAGATACCCAAGTAGCTCCTCGAAAGCTATCACCAACAAAATTTTGCACAGCCATATCAGCTGTAAAACTCGAACCATCATAAATATTAGATGTTTCGCGATATGGTGAGTCTGTTCCTGATACATCGTGATGATCTCTTCCCAAAACAATTGGAGCAGAAAGCTCACCAGATTTAATGGCATTGTTAAAAGCTTCTGCAATTTTTACACGAGCCTCCGAATCAGCATATAAAATACGTGCTTGCGAGCCTACTACTAAATTGTTTTCCATCGCATCTTTTATCCAAACAATATTATCAGCTAATTGTTGTTTGATTTCAGGTGGTGCTGTTTTATACATGTCTTCCAAAACGCATAATGCTAACTTATCAGTAATAGCAAGATCTTTTGGGTTGCACGATGAACATACCCATCGGAATGGGCCGAATCCATAATCAAAACACATTGGCCCTAAAATATCTTGAACATAAGATTTGTATTTGAATGTTCCATCCACATTTACAATATCTGCACCGGCACGCGAAGCTTCTAAAAGAAATGCATTTCCGTAATCGAAAAAATACATTCCCTTTGCAGTAAGCTTATTTACTGCATTTGCATGCCGAACTAATGTTTTTTGAACTTCCTTTTTAAATTGATCGGGGTTTTTTGCCATCAATTCATTGGACTCTTCAAAAGTTAAACCAGCAGGATAATAGCCTCCAGCCCAAGGATTGTGTAAGGATGTTTGGTCAGTACCAATATCCACTTTCATATTTTCTTTTACCAATCGCTCCCACAAATCAACTACATTACCTTGATATGCTAATGAAATAGCTTCTTTAGCAGTTTGTGCAGATTTTATACGCGCAATTAATGTACTCAAGTCTTCATGTACTTCATCAACCCACCCTTGTGAGTGGCGTGTTTTTGCTGCCTTGGGATTTATTTCGGCAACAACTGAAACTAACCCTGATATTTTTCCTGCTTTAGGTTGTGCCCCACTCATGCCTCCTAAACCACATGTTACAAAAAGTTTTCCTTTTCTATCTTCTTCTGATTTTGAAATTTTTCGTGCGGCATTCATAACAGTAATCGTTGTACCATGCACAATTCCTTGAGGCCCAATGTACATAAATGAACCTGCTGTCATTTGTCCGTATTGCGTTACACCCAGTGCATTAAATTTTTCCCAATCATCGGGTTTGTTGTAATTCGGAATCATCATTCCATTAGTAACAACAACCCTTGGCGCATCTTTGCTCGAAGGGAATAAACCCATTGGATGTCCGGAATACATTGCCAATGTTTGTTCATCAGTCATTTCTGATAAATATTTCATGGTTAAAAGATACTGTGCCCAATTTTGAAATACAGCACCATTACCTCCATAAGTAATTAGTTCATGAGGGTGTTGTGCAACTGCATAATCCAGATTGTTTTGAATCATCATCATAATTGCTGCTGCTTGTTTTGATTGATGAGGATATTCATTAATAGGCCTAGCATGTATTTTATAATCGGGGCGAAAGCGATACATGTAAATTCTCCCAAACTCCTTTAATTCATTGGCAAATTCCTTAGCTAATACAGCATGGTGCTTTTGGTCGAAATATCTTAATGCATTACGAATTGCTAATTTTTTTTCGGTTGCATTTAAAATATCCTTTCGCTTAGGTGCGTGATTGAGTGTTTTGTCTATAGGTTTTGCAGCAGGCAATTCAGAGGGTATACCTTGTGAAATTTCTTGTTTAAAATCGTTGTGGTTCATTCGTTTGTATGTTCAATAATTTGTTCATTGTTTAAAATCGAGACAGAAATAAATCATTTTTGCTTATCAATTCGCCCTTTGGTTTTGCTAAAACCATAAGGACAGTGCTTGCAACCATTCTGGCAACAATATCCACGTTTAAGTAAATATTTTTCAGTAAAAATAATATAGCCATCTTTACTTAAATAAAATTCATCCGCCTCTAAATTTTTATGTTTTGAAAAGCCATCCATCAATTGCAAAAATAAGTAATTTTACTTTATGCAATTCGAAGTTCCAGCCATTCCTCTCCAAGCTATAAATGATGAAATTACTAACCGATTTGGTTTGAATTTATTTATGCTTCGTGCTGATATGAATCACCCTACCATAAGCGGTAATAAATTATTTAAACTTAAACATAATTTAGATGCGGCGAAAAATGAAAATAAAAAAACATTGCTCACTTTTGGTGGTGCATTTTCGAATCATATTGCAGCAACTGCAGCTGCCGGAAAAGAATTTGGTTTTAATACGATTGGAATAATTCGTGGTGAAGAATACGAAATATTAAATCCAACTTTAAAATTTGCTATTGATTGTGGTATGAAAATTCATTACGTTTCGAGGAAGCTTTACCAAAACAAGGATGAGCTTTATAAGTATGTAAATGATTTTTATTTAAAAGAACGTTTTTATTTAATTCCTGAAGGTGGTTCGAATGACTTGGGCGTATTGGGTTGCAAGGAGATTACCCAGCATATAAAAATGGATTTTGATTATGTGTGTTGTGCTTGCGGAACTGGTGCAACATTAGCAGGTGTTATATTATCCTTAAAAAAAACTGAATTAGCTATGGGGTTTCAAGTATTAAAAGCAGAGAATTATATTAAAAACGAAGTAAATAATTGGTTGCAATTAACAGGTTGTATAAACTTAAATAAATGGCACATTAATGACAATTATCATTTTGGAGGATATGCAAAAGTAAAACCTGAGTTAATCAATTTTGTTGAACGTTTCGAAAAAGCAAATAATATCCCCTTGGATTATGTGTACACAGGAAAAATGATGTTTGGGATATATGATTTGATTCAGAAAAATTATTTTAAAAAGAATCAAATTATTGTTGCAATACATACTGGAGGATTACAAGGCAATAAAGGATTTGGCAGATTTTAGTAAAAATTCAACAATCAATTGTTTAAAATTAGATCACAAAAAAAAGATTCGTTTTTTTTATTCGTTTATATTTGGTAACATGAAAAAAAGCGCACATTTATTAATTCTTTTTGTAATTTGTTCTACTCCAATTTTTGCTGAAAATTACAGTCATGCAGGTGCGGCAGAAAAATACATCAGTAATTTTAAGAGCAATGCAATAAAAGAAATGATATTGTATAAAATACCTGCAAGCATTACATTAGCACAAGGGATGCTTGAAAGTCAATATGGTAATAGTGATTTGGCTCGTTTAGCAAATAATCATTTCGGAATTAAATGCCATAAGGAATGGTCAGGACCTTGTTTTATAAAAGATGATGATGAGAAAGATGAATGTTTTCGAAAATATTCAACGGTGTTAGAGTCTTATACTGATCATTCTCAGTTTTTAAAAGCTCGTCCTTGGTATGCAAAATTGTTTTTACTTGACCATACTGATTATAACGGATGGGCTTATGGATTGAAAGAGGCCGGTTATGCTACCGATCCAAAGTACCCGCAACGTTTGATTTCTTTGATAAAAATGCATCAGTTGTATCGATTTGATACGGCTGTTCCCATTCAGGAAATGCAAACAAGCGAATTGGCAAAATCAGAAACAAAACCTGATGTTATTAAAAATGAAATTATTCTAAAACCTACTATTTTAAATGCCCCTTCCAATGTAAAAGCAACTATTAAAACTGTTGAATCTAATGAAAGAGAAATATTAAGATTAGGCACTGTAAAATATATTATTGTTAAACCCGATGATACATTTTTAAAAATTGCTCAAGACACAGACAAGGATCTTTGGCAGCTTTTTAAATACAATGATTTGCTACCAAATGCAAAATTAGTTGTTGGTCAAAAATTGTTTTTACAACCAAAACGAAGAAAAGGAATAGAGCTGATACATGTTGTAAAATTAGGCGAAACCATGCAATCTATTTCTCAGTCAAATGGAATTAAATTAAAATTACTTTATGCTAGAAATAAAATGGTTTATGGTGAAGAACCATTTGTTGGACAAAAAATATTTTTGAGCTCTAAAGGATTACTCCTTAATGAAAAAATAAATACGAAATAAATATTGCTGCAATTACACCAGCCAAATCAGCAATTAATCCAGCCGTTATAGCATATCGTGTATTTTTAATTCCTACCGAACCAAAATACAAAGCAACAATATAAAAAGTAGTATCAGCTGCTCCTTGAAAAACGCATGCTACATGACTAACAAACGAATCAGGGCCATATGTTTTCATTGTAGTCATCATCATTGCTTTAGCACCACTACCACTTAATGGCTTCATAAATGCAGTAGGTAATGCACCAACAAAATCGGTATTTAACCCCATTAATTTAAATCCAAAACCAATTCCATTAACTAAGTAATCTAGCGCCCCAGAAGCTTTAAAAACAGCAATTCCAACAAGCATGGCTATTAAATAAGGAATTACTTTTATGGCTGTTTCGAATCCCGATTTTGCCCCATCAATAAATGCATTGTAAACATTTTCTTTTTTTCGAACAGCACCTAAAATAAAAGAAATAATGATGGCAAATAAAATTAAATTGGCTGCAATTTTTGATGTTGTTGCAATTTGATCTTGAGTTAATGTACTAAAATACCATATTAAAATGGTGATTGCCGCTGTTACACTTAAAAGCCATGTTAAAACTATTCTGTTTAATAAGTTTATTTTTTGTTTAAAAGCAACAAATAAAAGCCCCATCATTGTTGAGCAATAAGTAGCAATGAGTATTGGAATAAAAACATCGGAAGGGTTTGTGGAACCCATAATTGCTCTTTGCGCAATAATGGTAATTGGTATAATGGTAAGCCCCGAAGTATTTAAAACCAAAAACATTATTTGTGCGTTGGATGCTGTTTCTTTATTTGGATTTAGTTCCTGCATACTATTCATAGCCTTTAACCCAAGGGGTGTTGCGGCATTATCCAACCCCAACATGTTTGCAGAAAAATTCATCATTATTTGTCCGTTTGCAGGATGGTTTTTAGGAATTTCAGGAAATAATTTATTGAAAAATGGGCCAACGATTCGCGATAAAAAATTGATTGCACCTGCCTTTTCACCAATGTTCATAATGCCTAACCACAATGTCATTACACCAGCTAATGGTAATGAAATATCCATTACTGCCATTTTTGATGAATCGAATGTTGCATCAACCAATGTTTTAAAAATTTCGGTATCGCCTGTAATTGCAAGCTTTAAAAGAGCAACCACAAAAGCAATCACAAAAAATAAAATCCATATATAATTTAAAACCATTTTTTAATAAATTAAGTTGCTCGTTATTGTTCGAGGTATTTTATGCGACATTAATCTTCTTCATCAAATTTTAATTCAGCATCTTTTTCCCAAATTTCCATTTCACATGGCTTGCAATTAAATTTTAATTTATATTCATTTTCTCCCTGTTTTAAAGTGAGAGGTTCAACAACTTTTTCACCCATTGTTGCTTTTTGAAACCTAGAACATTTGCCCAACTCATATTTAACGCAGTACTTTGTTGTCATTACGCGAGATTTCCCAGGATCCCATTGCAACTCGAATGCTTTTTCTATTTCGGTTACTCCATGTCGTTTGTAAAACGAACGGGCTAATTGATTGGAAACATTGTAAGTAAAATCTAGTTTAGAAACAGGGTAAGGGTGATCTGTTTTTGCTACTTGAAATTCTTCACGATGATATTCGGTTATTCGGGTTTCTATTAATTGCTCAAGCACCTCTCTTCTAATTTCGTTTATTTTAGAAATTGGTAAAAACCAGTTGCTAGAAAATACTACATCTATTTCATCAACGATAAAAGGCGTGTTGCCTGTTTTAGAAAGATTTTTTTTGATATTAGGTATGGTCGATTCCTCATTTTTTGCTAAGTCTTTTTCTGATTGAAAAAAGGATATGCTTTTGTGCCCATCTTCATCAGTAGCAGTCAACTGAAAACCATCGTTGGTTTCACTAAATTTTAGACTTACACTAATTTTGCGGATGGTGCTATCTTCTCTTTCAACCAATTTATTAAATGAAGCATCCGAATTCCTATATATAACTGTTCCAGATTTAATTGTTTTAAAAGTATTGGGAACAACAATATTATTGATTATAATATTTATTTGCATACCATCGGGATCCCCTTCTTCATTAATAAAATAAAGCCCATCACCATTATTTAGCTTGTCGTAATTTTCAATGATGTAACCATTGGCTTTGGTTTCAATTAGTTTACCAATTAATTGCCCTTGTGATTTTGGGCTTTCCCATGAACCAATTTTTTCTGTACGCTTGTTCACAAAATAATCTGTGTAACCTCTGTTAAAACTTCTATCCATTTCTGCTTCAAAGTTATAATGCGTTTTTCCGGAAGAAGCTTTTTGATAGGCATTGTTGTTTTCTAAAAAAGCATCTAATTTCTTTCGTAAATAGGCTGTGTTATTTTTAACATAAACCATATCCTTTAATCGTCCTTCTATTTTAAAAGAAGTAATTCCAGCTTCAATCAAATTAGGTAACTGGTTACTTAAATCTAAATCTTTAATAGATAACAAATGACTATTGGCTATTAAAGTTTTACCTGTTCCATCAATTAAATTATAAGGTAGGCGACAATTTTGAGCACAAGAGCCTCTGTTAGCACTTCGTTCTCCACCTGCAATGCTCATATAGCAATTGCCACTGAAAGAAACACAAAGAGCGCCAGAAACAAAAAATTCCAATTCAACATCAGTGGCATTGCTAATATCTTTAATCTGGTCTAAATTTAATTCTCTAGCCAAAACAACTCGTTTTATGCCTGCATCTTTAAGAAATTTTACATGTTTAGGGTCTCGGTTATTTGCTTGCGTGCTTGCATGAATAACTATTGGAGGCAAATCCATTTCCATTATGGCCATATCCTGAACTATAAGTGCATCAACTCCAATAGTGTATAATTGATAAATCAATTTTTTACAATCCGCTAATTCATGGTCGTACAAAATGGTGTTTATTACAACAAAAACTTGCGCCTTAAATAAGTGAGCATATTTTACCAATTCATGAATATCTTCAACCGAGTTGGTAGCATTTGAACGCGCACCAAACTGAGGAGCTCCAATATAAACGGCATCTGCACCAGCATTGATAGCAGCCATACCTTGAACCAGATTTTTTGCAGGGGATAAAATTTCAATTTTCTTTTTCATACGATTACAAATGTCTAACATTTATTTTAATGGTTGTAAAAATTATTCAATTAGCACCTTTCAAGTTTTATAAAAAAAGCCCTTGTCTAAAAGGGCTTAAATGATACAGTTAAAATGTTTAACTAAAAAGGATTAAACCTTAAAATTTCAATTCCTTCTAACAAGTTAAATATTAACTTATTAATTTGAAGTTAGAAGGCGAAATTCCCATAAAAAGTATATCGTCTGTTTGTTCGGTTTTGTCCTGCCATTGACGTAAAAAAATATTTAATTCTATTTCTCTTTTTAGTGGTGGCATTTGCGATAAATTATTTAAGCATTCTATGAGTCCTTTTTTCATTAATTTTTTTGAATTTGGCCCACCAAACTGATCAGTTACCCCATCTGTAAAAAAGTAGAAATAATCATTCTCCTTAAAACGTAAACTCATAAATGGTATTTCATCTTCGCTTTTTATAATTGTACCAATGCTGTTTCCTTTTAAGCTGTAATAAAAATGCGTTTTAGAATCCGAATCATAATGTATAAACGATCGTTTGATACCTGAAATCTGAATGGTACTTTCTTCTGGAATAACTCTGAATAAGATTAAATCTAGTGCATCAGCAACTTTATTTTCTTTATTAAGTCCTGATAAGTTTCGTATGATACTTTTATTTAATTCGAATATAATTTTTCTTAATTCTTTAAATTTTCTTGTTTTGGTAACTAATATTTCATGACATAAAACTGAAAGTAAGGCGGCCGGAATTCCATGTCCTGTGCAATCTCCAATGCCACCTACAACATCCTTGTTTTTTTTTCGGTTAACCAAAAATGAAAAATCTCCACTTATGATGTCCTTTGGTCTGAAAATATATAAACTGTTGGCAAATAATTTGTGGATTTCTTGTCTTTGAGGGAAAATAGCTTTTTGGATTCTTTCCGCATATAAAATGGATTCAGTAAGTTCATTTAATGAATTAAGTACTGATTCCAGTTCATTTTGGGATACAGGTTTTGATAAAAACCCCTTCATATTAGTTCCAATAGCTCTTCGGTAATTACCATCTTCTGTGTTCCCGGTTATGTATACTACAGGAATTGGGTTTATTTTCTGGATTTTTTCCATAGTTTCAATCCCGTCTATGCTATCCTCCAATCTAATATCCATTAATATCAAATCGGCAGTATTATTTTTAAAATAATTAATCGCCTCTTCGCCTGTAGCAAATGCAGCCACAACCTCATGTCCTAAATTTGCAACATAGTGTTTATGGAGTTCCTGAATAATATAATCATCTTCTACGATGACAATCTTTTTTTTCATTTATAATTTTTACTTTATATCTTCTAAAATTAAATTTATTTACGAAATCAAAAGTGGTTTTTGAAAAATAATTTCTGCTGAGTTAATACTACTTTTATCTTTTTAATAATAGAGTTTAAAATATGTTATTCAGTTTTTTATTAAATTAAATTTAACCTTTGTATAGCCCAACTTCCAATAAATTTGGCTAATTTAGCAATATTAATTATGATTTTAAAAATTAAATTAAAATGAAAATAAGTCAGCACGTATTAACGGACATTCCTTCTGTAATACATTTATTAAATAATTACAATGCCCAACAATTCGATTTGCATCTTGTATTTTCTCATAAAAAATATTTTGAAGATGAAAATCTAAAAAAACAATTAAAATCTACGTTTGAAAATACTATTTTGATGGGTTGTTCTACGGCTGGTGAAATAGGTTCAAAAAAAGTATTGGATGATACTTTTGTGTTAACGTCTATCAAATTCGAAAATACAAGAGTAAAAAAATCTGTTTTTAATTTAAATGATAATAAAGATTCTCGAAAAGCTGGCGAAACCTTGGCTAAAGAATTATTAGATCCCGACCTTAAGCATGTTTTTATTTTATCGGAAGGATTAAATGTTAACGGCACCCATTTAATAGAAGGAATTAATTCCATTTTAGATCATAAAATCAATGTGTCGGGTGGTTTAGCTGGCGACAATGGCAATTTTGTTAAAACCTATGTAGCTGATTTGGAAAATAATTTTATTTCTAATTGTGTATCAGCTATAGGTTTTTATGGCGGAAACATTTCAACTAGTTCAGCTTCATATGGCGGTTGGGATAGTTTTGGTATTGATCGAGTTGTTACAAAAAGTATTGAAAATGTTGTTTACGAAATTGATGGCAAACCTGCATTGGAATTGTATAAAACATACTTGGGCGATTTATCTTCAGAACTCCCAGCCTCTGCATTGTTTTTTCCTATAGAAATGAGAGAAAGTGAACATTCAGAGTTGTTGGTAAGAACCATTTTAGGTATTAGCGAAAATGATCAAAGCCTTACTTTTGCTGGCAATATTCCTGAAGGGTCGTCAATTCGTTTAATGAAAACGAATGTAAATAGAGTAATTGATGGAGCTGAAAAAGCGACACAAATAATTAAAAAATCGATTATTAAAGAACCTGAATTGGTTATTATGGTTAGTTGTATTGGCAGAAAGCTTGTTCTAAAAAAACTTACTCAAGATGAAGTTGAAGCAGTAACTAGTTCTTTCGATGATGATGTATTTTTTACTGGATTTTATTCTTATGGTGAATTATCAAAACAAAATGGATTTTCAGCATGTAGCTTACACAATCAAACTATGACTTTAACTTCAATTTCAGAAATATTACCATAAATGAATTTACATCGTTTACTAAAAAGGCAAATTAAGGATTGTTTTGGAGATACTGATTCTATTCCAGAAGGATTAGAAAAATTTATTGAATCTGTTGATGTGGCCTATAAAGATTTTGATAAAGATTTTGATCATGCCGAGCATATCCTAAAGCTTAGTTCGCAAGAATTATATAAGGTTAATAATGAGCTGAAAACTATTAATGCAAAAAATGAAACATTAATTGAGCAAAAAACAGAAAAGTTAAAAAAAATAGCACACAACCTTGAAAATGCTGAAAAAATAGCTTGTATGGGTAGTTTTACCTACGATGAAAAAAATAATACGCTCGAATTATCTTCACAAATGCATGAATTATCTGGTTTGGATAAAACATTGCGTAATATAAAACTTTCAGATTTTGTGGCTTTGTTCGAAAATGTTGATACAATTCGATCTTCTGTTAGAGAAGCACTGGTAAATAAAAATAGATTTAAAGTTGAAAACGTAAAGTTGAAAAACATAAATCGTATTTTTAATTTTGAGGGCGAAGTTTTTAAAAATAATGAAGAAAATGAAAGTCGAGTTTTAAATGCCGTTTTGTATGATGTTACTGAATCTAAACTTCATGAAATTGAACTAAAGGAAACCCTTCAACTACTAGAAAATTATAAAAATGCGATCGATCATTCCGCTATTGTTTCTGGAGCCGATAAAGAAGGTGTTATAAATTATGTAAACAAAAACTTTTGTGATATTACTGGTTACAGCCAAGATGAATTAATAGGTAAACAACATAACATTCTTAATTCGGGTTTCCACGAAGCTGCTTTTTTTAAAGATATGTGGGAAACTATTCGATCAGGAAAAGTATGGAAAGGGGTTTTTAGAAATAAACGAAAAGATGGTACTTTTTATTGGGTAGATTCTACCATTGTGCCTTTTTTAAAGAATGGTAATATATTTGGATATTTTTCAATAAGATTTGATATTACTGAAAAAATAAAGGTTTATGAAAAAGCAGAAGACCAGAAAAATTTTTATGAAACTATTTTAAATCAAATCCCTGTTGACATCGCCGTTTTTAACGCCAATCATCAATATCTATTTCTTAATCCAATTGCCGTTAAAAATACATCCATCAGAAATTTTCTAATTGGAAAAGATGACTTTGATTATTGCAAGGAATATAATAAAGATATAAAAATTGCAGAACAGCGAAGAGCTGTTTTTTTAGAAACAAAAAAAAGCAAGAAAACATTTGAATTTACGGATCAATCCAAAAACGCAAATGGTTTAACTGAATATCACCTTAGAAGATTTTTCCCTATTATAAATGATGCAGGAGAGTTTACCTACATGCTAGGATATGGTTTGGATATTACCAAAAAAATGGAGCAGGAAATAAAAATTCAGAATTCATTGGAGGAGAAAGAAGCTTTACTAGGCGAAGTTCATCATCGGGTAAAAAACAATCTAGCTTTAGTAATGGGGTTAATAGAATTACAAAGTACAAAAGCATCCGATGAATCCGTTAAAGCAGAATTTCATACTATACAAAATAGAATTTCAGCCATTTCTATGATTCACGAAAAACTGTATAAGTCGGCCAACTTTGCAAAAATAGATTTGAAAGATTATTTACAAGATCTTATAAAATTTTTGAGTACGTTTTATAATAAAGGAAAGGATATTACGATTCACTACAACATGGATACAATTGTTGTTAATACTCAAAAAGCTATACCTGTTGCACTTATAGCTAATGAATTAGTTACTAATTGTTATAAATATGCCTTTACAGATTCTAATACTGGTGATATTTTTATCAATTTAAATAAAATAAACGAAGAAATTGTATTTTCCATATCAGATAGTGGTATAGGCATACCTGAAGATATGGATATTGCAAAAACAAATTCTCTTGGGTTTAAATTATTAACTATTTTTGTTAAACAATTGAAGGGTAGTTTTGAATGTAAAAATAATCCTGGACTGACGGTCAATATTAAATTTAAAGATGCGTAAAAAAGTGCTAATAGTTGAAGATGAGCAATTAATTGCTCATTTAATGGAAGTATACTTAAATAGTATGGGTAACCAGGTAGTGGGATCTGTTAGTAGTGGTGAGGAAGCTATTATGATAGCCGGTAAAGAAAATCCTGACTGCATTTTAATGGATATTAGAATAGATGGAGAAAAAGATGGTATTGAAACGGCTCTTGAAATTAACAAACAAAAAAATATACCCATAATTTTTGTATCGGGCAATAGCGACGAAAAAACTACTGAGCGCGCAAGCAAAACAAACATATTGGGTTTTTTAGTTAAACCTGTTAATAAAGAAAATCTTTATCAATTGCTATCTAAATTAAATTAATTTTTTTCTA
Organism: Bacteroidota bacterium; assembly: GCA_947380175.1. Taxonomy (GTDB): domain Bacteria; phylum Bacteroidota; class Bacteroidia; order 2-12-FULL-35-15; family 2-12-FULL-35-15; genus 2-12-FULL-35-15. The sequence continues at coordinate 16,812 of CANCPZ010000009.1, forward strand.
ACACTATGTAATCGTATGCTGTTATAATTTATAATGATAATCATAGCAATACTGATTTTTAAAATCGCACCCTCTCAAACGTCTTAAGCTAAGTTTGATTATTAAAAATTAGCAATTAACCATTAAGCAGCTATTTCTAAATATTTTGTTCAATCTTTTGATTCTCCAAAGAAAGAACGATAGAAAAATAAATCCAGAATATAGCCTTTAAATATTGATGCTTCCAAAAAACCAAATAAAACAAAGATGGATTGTTATATTTAATAGATAAAGTCTTATTTTTGAACATTCGTATCAGAAAATAAATTTAACAAATAAAAAACATTTGAAATGAGATTGAAATTTATGACATTAAAAAAAACATTATTTCTGTCGGTTTTTTCAGCCGTTTTTATGACGGGTTGTAACTCAGGTAAAAATAAAGAAACCGAAGAGATACCACCAGTTGATAGCACTCAAAACACAATTTTGAATGTTAGTGGAGAAATTTTCAGTATTCCTTCACCAATACAAACGGCTTTTTTAATTAAAGGCAGTGGGGCAATTTACAGCAAAGAATTTATAAATGCTGCAAACAAATCATCATCCTATTCTACGAACTTTTCAAAAGCATTGAACTTAGGTATTTATGGTGCGGATTTAGGTTATGTAACCATGTATAATCAAACACAGGATGCTGTAGGTTATTTAAGTGCTGCAAAAAAGTTATCCGATGACTTAGGGGTTTCTGGTGCTTTTGATTCAAAAACAATCGAACGGTTTACAAAAAATCTTGGTAATAAAGATTCAATGTTGATATTGGTTGGTGTTGCATATCGTTCAACCGATACGTATTTAAAAACAAATGACCGTAATGATGTGAGTGGTTTAATACTTGCCGGAGGATGGTTAGAAAGTTTGTTTTTTACAACCAGTGTATATACCACAAAGCCAAACGAAGATGTTAAACGCAGAATTGCAGAACAAAAATCTTCATTACAAAGTTTAATTAAATTATTGACACAATTCAATAGTCAGCCAGAATATGCTGTTTTTGTTAGTGATTTAAATGATTTGCTAATTTCTTATGAAAAAGTAGGATTTAAATATATTTATGAAAAACCTACTACTGATGCTGAAAAGAAAATTACAACAATTAATAGTAATACAGAAGTTGTAATTAGTACTGAAGACATTCAAGCAATATCGCAAAAAATCAAAAAATTAAGAAGCAAAATTATTGCATAACAATCGAAACCGATTTTGTTTTAAAATTCAATACCAATAAAATTTAAAAATAGAATATGAAAAAAGTAATTTTTAAAATAGCTTTAGTTATTTGTAGCTTAGTAAAGGTAAATTCACTTTCGGCTCAAATGTCCGACACGGTTGCAAATAGCTGCGCAAAGCATCTTGAAAATCAGTTTATTTCGGATGGGCAACAATATCGCGCATTGTTAATGAACACTGATGAAACAGCAGAATTCCATACAACTCTTTTTGGAGGAACAATGTATCGTATAGCTGCTTGTACAGGTTTATCGGATGGCAACTTAATTTTTTCGGTTTATGATACAGAAAGAAATTTATTATTCACTAATAAAGAATATAAAAATTCGCCTTATTGGGATTTTAAAATAAAAAACACACTTGATTGTGTGATTGAAGCTAAGCTGACAGGTGCTGGTTCTGGTAGAGCAGTTATTCTTATTGGTTTTAAAGCACAAAAATAATTTTAAAATTTCCAAAAAGACATTCATTACCGAGGTAATAATGTCTTTTATTTTTTTATTTAACTAATTTTTCACAATGAGCGAAAGAATATTGAAAGCCTTGATGCAAATGTTTGCAATTATTGCAAGGGTTGATGGCATCAATAATAACGGGAGGTTGATTGTCCAATCATTTTTAAAGCAACAATTAAATCAGGAATTGGTTGATCAGTATCTTGCAATATTTGATGAATTTTTAGAGGCGCATCATCAGGTAAAAAAGAAAAAAGATGGTACTGCAAAGCGTACATCATTAAACTCGGTTAAGATTTTAAAAATTTGCACAAACATAAATGCCGAGCTTACTCAGGTTCAAAAAGTAGTTGTGCTTTTACGTTTACTAGAGTTCATTAATTCTAATGATGAGATAAATGAACAAGAGTTTGAATTTGTTAATACGGTTGCCGAAACATTTAATATTGATGAGGTTGAATTTAAGCAATGTATGAGTTTTATACAGGCAAAAGAAAGTTCAATTCCCGAATCTTCAAATATTTTAGTAGTTGATAATCATACATCAAATAACTATAACGAAACAAAGCATATTTTTGCTGAAGGTTTTACTGGTCAGGCACGTGTATTATGGGTTCAGAGTGTAAATATTTATGCTCTGCTTTATTTTGGTAAAAGCGATTTGTATTTAAACGGGCAAAGTTTATCGCAGGGTAAAGTTTATATTTTAACACCAGGCTCTTCGCTTCGTAGCTCAAAAGTAAAACCAGTTTATTACAGCGATATTTTAAGCGCTTTTATGAGCGATACCAGCAAGGCTCGAGTATCCTTTGTTGTAAAAAATCTTGAATATAAATTTCCAGGAGGTAAGTTAGGTTTACGAGATATTAATTTTAGTGAAGATTCCGGAAAGCTTATAGGTATAATGGGTGGTTCAGGAGCTGGTAAATCTACTTTACTTAATGTACTGAATAGCAATGAAATTCCGAGTGCCGGTTCTGTAAAAATAAATGGCATCAATATACACACCGAAAAAAAGAAGATTGAAGGTGTTATTGGAATGGTTTCCCAAGATGATTTATTGATTGAAGAATTATCTGTTTTCCAAAATCTTTTTTACAACGCAAAACTTTGTTTTGGAAATAAAAATGACAAGGAAATTTCGAAAATGGTGGTCGATGTTTTAACAAGCATTGGTTTAATTGAAACGCGCGATTTAAAAGTAGGAAGTCCTTTAGAAAAAACGATTTCAGGAGGACAGCGTAAACGTTTAAATATTGCTTTAGAATTAATTCGCGAGCCTTCTGTATTGTTTGTTGATGAACCCACCTCAGGCTTGTCATCGCGCGATTCGGAAAACATTATGGACTTACTTAAAGAACTTGCTTTAAAGGGGAAATTAGTTTTTGTAGTTATCCATCAACCATCTTCCGATATTTTTAAAATGTTTGATAAGTTGATGATTCTTGATGTTGGTGGTTATCCAACATATTATGGAAATCCTGTTGATTCGGTTATTTATTTTAAAACAGTTGTTAATCATGTAAATTGTAATGAAAGCGAATGTGCCGAATGTGGTAATGTTAATCCCGAACAGGTATTTAACATTATTGAATCGAAGGTGTTGGATGAATATGGTAATATTACGCACAATCGTAAAATATCCCCTTCTGAATGGAATGCGCACTACAAAGAAAAGATTGAAAAAAAGATTGAAGAAGTAGTTAGCATTACCGAAATTCCAGAGAGCACCTTTAAAGTGCCTAATAAGTTTAAACAGTTTAAAGTTTTTCTAACACGTGATGTGTTATCAAAATTAACAAACACACAGTACATATCTATAAATTTATTAGAGGCGCCTGTATTAGCCTTTATTTTAGCATATTTTATAAAGTTTGTGAACCAAGATTTGTCCAATAAAGTTGGATACAAATTTCGAGAAAACGAAAATATTATTATTTATATGTTTATGGCAGTTGTTGTTGCCTTATTCATAGGACTTACAGTTAGTGCTGAAGAAATTATCAGAGATAAAAAAATTCAGAAACGCGAATCATTTTTGAATTTAAGTAAAGGCAGTTATTTGTGGTCTAAAATAATCATTATGTTTTCCTTGTCTGCAATTCAGGCAATTTTATTTATTCTAGTAGGTAACTATGTGTTGGAAATAAAAGGAATGACTGGGCCTTATTGGATTATATTGTTTAGTTCTTTTTGTTTTGCTAATATGTTGGGGTTGAATATTTCGGCAAGTTTTAATTCGGCTGTAACCATTTACATCTTAATTCCAATTTTAATTATTCCTCAATTATTATTTAGCGGAGTGATGGTGAAATTTGATAAGTTAAATCCTAGCATTACATCTCAAAATGTAGTACCTATAATTGGTGACATGATGGCTTCTCGCTGGGCTTTTGAGGCATTGGCTGTAAAACAGTATCAGGATAATGAATCGTTTAAAAAAATATACAAATTTGAAAAAGGTAAAAGTGTTGCTAATTTTAAAAAGGATTATTGGAAACCTGCAGTGCGAACAAAACTCGATTTTTGCGAAAGTAATTTTCTAAAAGCGGAACACAATAAAGAAGTATCTGACGCTTTAATAATGATTCAATCGGAACTAAGAAAAGAAATTGCTAACTATAAAAAAATAAACTGCGCAGCAATTGATAGTCTTACAATGCCTCTATTTAATTTACGCGTATCAAATAGCATTCGCAATCTTTTAGATGTAATTCTTTGGAATCAGTATTTAGCTAATTTTAAATATTGGAATGAACTTGAAACAAAAGTAATTGACGGCCTTAATAAAGACAGTGTTTCCAAAGCTAAATTTTTAAAAGATAAAGATGAGTACGAAAATGAAAGTTTAAACGATTTGGTTACGAATAGAAATACACTGAATAAAATTTTGGATTTGAATGGCGCTTTTATTCAAAAAAGTGATCCCATTTATTTGGATCCAGTTGACTCTGATTTTGGACGAGCACAATTTTTTGCACCTCGAAAAAAATTCTTTGGTAAATATTACGAAACATTTTGGGTTAACCTTGTTGTAATTTGGTGTATGTCTTTGGTGCTTGCCGTAACATTGTATTTCGATATGCTGAAAAAGTTTATCAATTTGCTTGAAAACGTTTTTATTAAAATAGGAAGAAGAAAAAAATCGTAAATGGAACTAGTTTAATATAGAAGTGGGTTGAAATTTATTTTTAGCTAACTTTTTATTTAAAAATAGTTGAACTTCAATGTTTGTTTTTTATAGTCTATAATCGCATTTTTTAACACCAGTATATCGCTACCCAATACTCGATCAATAGGCGGTAGTCCAATTACTTCATACGATTCGTTTATTGATGAAAGATTAAGTAAAAATGCAGTGTAATCTTTGATTTCCATTTCTCCGATTTTAATTTTTTTGAACGTTGTAAAATGGCCTATCATTTTTTTACTACCCAATCCTGTAGAGAGTTTATCGTGTAGTTCAAATTTGTTTTCTGAAACAAATTTTTTTATTCTGTTTTTATCAAATACCGATTTTGAAGCACCTGTATATATTAACAAATGTGCGACTTTTTTATTGATATATACTTTTATCAACAAGTGAAACCCTTCGTCATCAATTTTAATAATTTTAAATGGAATTGTTGTTTTCATCATTCGTGGAAATAAAAAAGGCTTCGCATTTAATACGAAGCCTTCAAAAAAATAATACTATTTTTATTTAGCAACCGCCGAGTTCATTGTATCCAAAACAGTCATAACTTCTTTAACTGATTTTGCTGATTCAGCAAGCAGCGCTTTTTCTTCAGCGTTTAATTTTAATTCTATTATTTGCTCAATTCCATTTTTACCTAATTTTACTGGAACGCCCAAGTAAATATCTTTTAAACCATACTCACCTTGCAACCAAGCACAAACAGGAAAAATACGCTTTTGGTCACGCACAATTGCTTCAACCATTTGTGCTGCAGATGCGCCAGGAGCATACCAAGCAGATGTTCCCAATAGATTAACAATTTCTCCACCACCTTTTTTTGTACGTTCAATAATTGCATCTAACTTATCTTTCGAAATAAGTTCAGTTACCGGAATTCCTGCAACAGTGGTGTAACGAGGCAATGGAACCATCGTATCTCCATGTCCGCCCATCAAAACTGCTTGAATGTCTTTAGGAGAACAATTTAATTCTTCAGCTAAAAATGCACGGTAACGAGCTGTATCAAGGATACCTGCCATACCGAAAACTCTTTTCGGATCTATTTTAGCTGTTAAATATGCGCAATAAGTCATTACATCTAAGGGATTAGAAACAATGATAATAATTGCATTCGGAGAATATTTTAATATATTTTCAGTAACACCTTTAACGATGCCTGCATTTGTTGAAATTAGGTCATCGCGACTCATACCCGGTTTACGAGGCAGCCCTGAAGTAATAACAACAACATCGGAATTTGCTGTTTTCGAATAATCATTTGTAGATCCGGTGATACGCGTATCATAAAGATTTACAGGTGCTGTTTGCCAAATGTCTAAAGCTTTTCCTTCAGCAAAATTTTCTTTAATATCAAGCAAAACAACTTCGTTTGCTAATTCTTTTTGAGCAATAACATCAGCACAAGTTGCTCCTACGTTACCTGCACCTACTACCGTTACTTTCATTATAATTTCGATTTTAATGGTTATATATTTATTCTGCTAAATTACTAAAGAAAAGCAATCGAAGTATTTTCTAAATCATTTTTTTTAACAAAGTAATTTGATAGATAAGAATTTATTGTATTTTTATTTATAATTAGATTTTGGAAGTTTAAATCATTTTTGAATTACATTACAATTGTGAAGTTTTTATTTTAGTAGCAATATTAATATAAACGCATTGCATTTTATTTCACTTAGGTTTACTATATAACTATAACCACGTTAAAATTTATAATAGTATTATGCAACTAACTAAAATTTTGTCAATCTTTATATTTATCGCATTTTCTTTTCCGAAAAGTTTTTTTGCTCAAAAAGAAGTTGAAGCGCAACTCTCGAATATAACCAGTAAGCCAAGTGGGCTTATTTCGTATGCAGGTATGCAAAATGAATATAGTATAACAACAAATTTTAAAAAAAACATATCTAAAGATTCTGCTCAAATTATTTCAAGTATTTTAAAAATACCAGGAGTTATTTATTGTAGTTTTATTCCAAGCAATCAATTTCTTTTCGTAAAAAGCGGAAAAATAGTAAGTTCCGATTTTAAAGAAACACTTGTTGTAACAATAGAAAAAATTAAGGCTGCACTTATTCCTTTCGCTCTTGAAATTAATAATTATCAAGAGCAAGTGTATAAGGCTCGAAAATAATTTTTAAACAAAATACTATTGAATGGAACAATACAATTATTCAACTCTTTTAAAAAAAAGAAAAGGGAGTTATTGTATAACAATTGTTTTCCTTTTTCTATTCAAAATTATTTTTGCCGCACCAGTTAATGACTTATGCGCAAATGCTATTAGTTTAACCCCATCCCCAATTGGGGTTGCTTGCTCACCTACATCAGGTACAGATGCGAGTGCCACCCAATCATTGGCAGGCTGCACAGGTAATGCAGATGATGATGTTTGGTATAAGTTTATAGCTACCGCAAGCACACATACTATTAGTGTTACAGGTTCTTTAAGCTTTGACGCTGTTCTTGAGTTTTTTACTGGTACTTGTTCGTCTCTCACTTCTATTTCTTGTCGTAACAATACATCATCTGGTGGCACAGAATCCACAACCATAACAGGTATGACTATTGGCAATACCTATTATGTAAGGGTTTATGATTATGCCAGTGGTTATCCTTCCACATCTACTTTTGATATTTGCATAACAACTCCAATTCCGGTAAATGATGACCCTTGCAATGCCATTACATTAACTGCTACAACTTCATGTTCTTATTCTACATATTCAAATGCATTTGCTTCAGCAACTTCAGGTCCACCTGATCCAGGGTGTGCGAGTTATTATGGTGGTGATGTTTGGTTTAAGGTAATTGTACCTACCTCTGGTAAAATAAATATTGATACTCAACCAGGAGTAATGACAGATGGTGGAATGGCTATATATTCTGGCATTTGTGGTTCCTTAACACTTATTTCTTGTGATGATGATAATAGCGCAAATGGAGCAATGCCTTATATTTCGGCTGGCAACCTTACAGTTGGTAGCACCATTTGGATAAGAGTGTGGGAGTATGGCAATAATAACAATGGAACATTTGGAATATGTGTTACCACTCCTGCTTCAGCTCCCTTAGTTGGCCCTTGCAACAATCTTGGGTTTGAAAGCGGAACAGCCGGTTGGTTTGGAAATGTTGGTGTTGCCATAGATGGCTTATCAACCGCACTATCTCCTATATTGAGTGTTACAACCTATAACAGTATAGTATCACCTACTTCTATTGTTGGACCAGGTACTGATCCTATTGGAGGTTTCCCCACTGTTTTTGCCGGTTCGGCTTCGATAAGGCTTGGAGATGGAAATACAGCAACAGGAGCTGGTTCAAGTATAGAGCAATACTTTCAGGTAACTGCAGCGAATGCTAATTTTACGTATAACTATGCTTGTGTGCTTGAGGATGCAGGCCATCCAAATAATCAACAACCATTTTTTCAAGTTTCGGTTACTGATGATTATGGAAACCCTATTAATTGTGGTAATTATTTGGTTACAGCACCTGCTACGGGCTTTATTCAAGTCGGAAGTAGTGGTGTTTACTATAAACCGTGGACAACAATTGCTGTTAATTTAAGTGCTTACATCGGTCAAAATGTACATGTGAAATTTACTTGTACCGATTGTTCTTTAGGAGCACATTTCGGGTATGCCTATATTGATTGCTCTTGCGCTCCTTATCAAATTACAGCTCCAACAACAATTTGCTTAGGGCAGTCTGCAACACTTTCTGCACCTCTTGGGGCATTAAGTTATTCTTGGACACCAGGAGGTGCCACAACACAAGCAATAACGGTGAGTCCTGTTACCAACACAACTTATTCTTGTAATGTTACTACTTTAGGTACAGCAGTTTGTAGTGCTTCTATATCTGCAACAGTAGCGGTTTTACCAGTCCCTAATTCTACTTTTACTACACCTGCAAACCAATGTTTAACAGGTAATTCATTCAGTTTTACAAATACTGGAAGTGCAGGAGGAGGATTTAGTCATTCTTGGAATTTTGGAGGAGCTGTTGCAAACACTTCAACAGTTGAAAACCCAACAGGAGTAGTATACTCAGCTGCAGGAACCTATACTATTACCCATGTTGTTACAGATATAGCATCCTCATGTACATCTACTACTACGCATACGATAACTGTAAATTCAATTCCAACTTGTACTTTTACCGACCCTCCTGACCAGTGTTTAACAGGTAACTCATTTACCTTTACCAATACCGGTAATAGTGGAGCATTGTATAGTCAAACATGGGATTTTGGTGGAGCTGTTATAAATACATCAACAGCAGTTAGTCCGACAGGTATTACTTATGCAGCAGCTGGAACATATACAATAACTCATGTTGTTACATCAATAGCAACTGGATGTAGTACAACATGTTCTGCAACAATAACAGTTAATTCTTTACCAACTTCTACTTTTGTTGATCCAGCAGACCAATGTTTAACTGGAAATTCATTTACATTTACTAATACAGGAAATAGTGGTGCAGGATATAGTCAAACTTGGAATTTTGGTGGTGCTTCTTCTGCAAACACTTCAACTGCGGTTAGTCCCACAGGGGTTACTTATTCTTCAATAGGAACATATACAATTACACATGTTGTTACTAATACAGTAACATTGTGTTCTTCAACAACTATAGCAACAATCCTTGTTACTGCACTTCCGACATCCACCTATACCCAATCAGCTAACCAATGTTTAAATAGTAATAGCTTTGATTTTACAAATACTGGTACTGGTGCAACTTCGCAATCATGGACTTTTTCTGGAGGAGCGCCAACATCATCCACTTCTGTAAATCAAACAGATGTAACTTTTGCAACAACAGGTATACACGTTATTACGCATGTTGTTACAATGGGTGCTTGTTCTTCAACAACATCATCAAACATAACAATTTACGCTCCACCCACAGCGATATCTACAACTATAGTAAATACAACCTGTGGTACAAGTAATGGTTCGGTAACATTAGGATCCGTAACAGGTGGTACAGCTGGATATACTTACTCATTTGATGGTAGTGTATTTACCACTACAACAGTTTATCCAGGTTTAGCAGCAGGTACATATGCAGTTATAGTAAAAGACGCAAATGGATGTACATATGCTACATCTGCAACAGTTAGTAGTGCAACTGGTCCAACGGCCTTAGCTGTAACTTCTGTTAATTCAACTTGTGGAGCAGCTAATGGTATTATTAATATTGGAGCTGTTACTGGTGGGGTAGCTACGTTTACATATTCAGTAAATGGAAGCGCTTATGCAAATACACTTAGTTATTCAGGTTTTGCAGCAGGCACTTATAATGTAAGTGTAAAAGATATAAATGGATGTACCTTTTCTAGAACAATTGTTGTATCCGATACTCCGGGTCCAACTACCTTAGCTACAAGTTCAACAAATTCTACTTGTGGTAACAATAATGGAGACGTTACTATTACATCAGTAACCGGAGGAACATCAGCATATACATATTCATTTAATGGCAGTGGATATACGGCCACTACTAATTATTCAGCATTAGTAGCAGGACCATATCCAGTAATAGTAAAAGATGCAAATGGCTGTACATTTACAACAAGCACAACAATCGTAAATACACCAGGACCAACTGCTATAGCTGTAACTAATACCAACACAACCTGTGGCGCAAGTAATGGAACAATAACAATGGGTGCCGTAACAGGAGGCACAGCAGCTTATACGTATTCGGTAAACGGAAGTGCATTTGCAGCAACATTAGCATATTCAGGCTTTGCAGCAGGCACTTATTCTGTTATAGTAAAAGATTTAAATGGTTGTTCATTTACAACTACAACTACAATAAGTAATGCATCGGGTCCAACGGCTTTAGCAGTAACAAATACCAATACAACCTGTGGAAATAGTAATGGAACAGTAACAATAGGTGCTGTAACAGGAGGTGTTGCACCCTATACGTATTCGTTTAATGCATTACCTTTTGCAGGTACAACAAGCTTTACAGCATTAGCAGCAGGCACATACACCATCATCGTAAAAGATGTAAATGGTTGTACGTTTACAACAACTACAACAATAGCAAATACACCAGGTCCAACGGCTTTAGCAATCACAACCGTAAATTCAACTTGTGCAACTAGTAATGGAACTTTAACAATAGGCGCCGTAACAGGTGGCGTAGCACCCTATACGTATTCCTTTAATGCATTACCTTTTGCAGTAACAACAACTTTTAATTCATTAGTAGCAGGTACATATGCTGTTATTGTTAAAGATGCAAATGGCTGTACGTTTACTACATCGGGAACGGTTGTAAATACGCCAGGCCCAACTGCTTTAGCGATAACAACAGTAAATTCAACTTGTACATTTGCGAATGGTGTAATAAATATTGGAGCTGTAACTGGAGGAACATCGGCTTATACGTATTCTGTAAATGGAAGCCTTTTTGCAGCAACAACAAGCTATACAGGCTTTGCAGCAGGTACATATACTGTTATAGTAAAAGATGCGAATGGTTGTACATTTACAACAAGTGCAATAGTAATAGATTCGCCAGGACCAACCGCTTTAGTAGTAACCAATACGAATACTACCTGTGGCAATAGTAATGGAACAGTAACCATTGGAGCAGTAACAGGAGGTACTTCTGCTTATGTATATTCATTTAATGGAGGCGCATTTGCTGCGACCACAAGCTTTACTGCATTAGCAGCAGGACCATATCCAGTAATAGTAAAAGATGCAAATGGCTGTACATTTACAACAAGCACAACAATCGTAAATACACCAGGACCAACTGCTATAGCTGTAACTAATACCAACACAACCTGTAGCGCAAGTAATGGAACAATAACAATGGGTGCCGTAACAGGAGGCACAGCAGCTTATACGTATTCGGTAAACGGAAGTACATTTGCAGCAACATTAGCATATTCAGGCTTTGCAGCAGGCACTTATTCTGTTTTAGTAAAAGATTTAAATGGTTGTACGTTTACAACTACAACTACAATAAGTAATGCATCGGGTCCAACGGCTGTTACTTTATCATCTACAAATACAAATTGTGGAGGATCTACAGGTACGGCTACAATTGGTGCAGTAACAGGAGGAACAGCTCCATATACTTATTCTTTCTATGGAAGTGCATTTACTGGCACACTTGTTTATTCAAGTTTGGCAGCTGCAACGTACCCTGTAATTGTTAAAGATGCTAATGGGTGTACATTCTCATCATCAATTGTAGTATCAAACAGTTCAGGTCCAACAGCTCTTGGCTTAAGCGCAACAAATTCTACCTGTGGTGCAGCTAATGCAACGATAACAATAGGAGCTGTTTCGGGTGGTGCAGCGGCATATACTTTTTCTGTTGATGGAAGTGTATTTACAGGAACAACCAGTTACCCTAATTTTAGTGCAGGTGCGTATGTTGTAATTGTAAAAGATTTTAATGGTTGTTTATTTAATACATCAATAACCGTAATAGATACTCCAGGCCCAACCGCATTGGCGACATCCTCAACAAATAGTACTTGTGGTAATGCAAATGGAACCGCAACAATAGGAGCGGTTACAGGGGGTACATCAGCATACACTTATTCATTTAATGGAAGTAGCTTTTCAACAACAACCCTTTATTC
>CANCPZ010000010.1 GCA_947380175.1 Bacteroidota bacterium
TACCACCTGATGTGGTTACTGTATAACTAAATGGACTTCCTACGGCTGTCGATGGGGTGCCACTGATCGTAAATACGCCGCCTGAATAACTGCTACTTACGCCTGCGGGTAAGCCTGTTACACTCGCACCTGTTGCACCGCCACCTATCGCATACGTAATATTCGTTATCGGATTTCCTAAACATACCGCTTGTGCATCACTACCTACTGCTGAACTTAACGATATTGTCGGTTTTGGATTTACGGTAATGGTATAACATACCTGATTACCTACACATGTTGATTTAGTTGGTATTACACAAACATTTGCAACAATAGCCGCATTTGTTGCATTAACTGCAGTAAAACTTGATGTATTACCAGTACCACTAGCCGCTAAACCAATTGAAACTTTGTCATTTGTCCAAGCATATGTTGCACCAGAAGGAGTACTTGTAAAAACACTTGCAGGAACTACATCTCCAGCACAATAAGATGTATTTGCAGGAACCGTTACTAAAGGTTTTGGGTTTACTTGAACTTTATAATCACTACTATTACTAGTACAACCATTTGCAGAAGCGCTGATACTAAAGGTTGTAAGACCAAGAACACCAAGTGTAGCAGAAGAAAGAGCTTGTGATATAGAAGCAGGAGAAGGCACACCTGTACCTGCTGAAGCACCAAGTGTATTCGATTGGGTAACTGTCCAGTTTATTAAAGACGAAGGTACGTCTGCTGAAATTGAAAGAGCATTCATCATATTTCCAGAACAAATAGCTGATGCTCCAGTTTGATTTGGAATTGAAAGTGTAAGAGTGGGTTTAGGATGAACTGTAATAGTCACATCTTGTGATGTACCAAGTGGACAAGCTCCACTTGCAGGCGTAGTAATCGTATAAATAACAGAACCATCAGAAGGCAATAATGTTGCTAACACATCGTCAACAGTATATGGAGCAAGCTCAACAAAATCATTATTACCAGCAAGATTAACAACCGAAGAAGTAATAGTTAAGGTTGCAGGAATATCGCTACTAACACTAATATTGGTATTTGAATTTGAACAAATGGTGGTAGAAGAGAGAGGTGTAGCTGTAATAATGGGACACTGAGCATCTAATCTTTGCAAATTATTAAAAAAAATAAGAATAAAAAATAGAGGAAATAACAACCATAAATTTGAATTAGTAGATGTTAAATTCGAAGAGGTAAAGTTTTTTTTCATATTCCTTTTTTATTATATTTCAATAATCTTAGAACTAAAAATTCTTAAAAAAAGTTAACAATGTAACCCAAAGATGCAAAAAATCCATTAATGGTTGCGAAATTTAATATATTTAAACTTACATAATTATAATAAAAAGATGAAATAACCAAAAATTATCGAAAATAAAACGATTAGTCGATTAGAAAAATGAAAAAAATGTTGTAACAAATATAAACTGTAATTCGTCTTATTACAAAAAAACATAAATTTCAAAATCATAAAACCCATGAAATCAACATCCAGAATAACCGTATTCACTTTACTATTTAGTATTTTAATATTTAGTATAAATGCACAAGAGTTAAGAAATACAGGCGATTTTAAAGGAATAAAAGTAGGTGATGCGTTTAACCTTAAAGTTTCACAAAGCGAAGTGAACACAGTAAAAGTAATCGCACCTTCAACAGTTATTCAACAAATTAAAACAGATGTTAAAGACGGTATCTTAATTATTTCTGAAGAAGGAAACATTAAATCGAATGAGGCTATTGAAATTATAATTGGAGTTAAATCACTAGCCAAATTAGATGTTTCGGGCTCGGCTGATGTAAAAACAGAAAATGAACTTATCTGCGATAAATTAGAAATTAGTATTGAAGGTGCTGGAGATATTCGCATTTGGTTAAAAACAAACGAACTTAAATCTAAAATCAGTGGAGCTGGCGATCTAAATTTAAAAGGAACAAGCAAACTTTTAGACGCAACAATAAAAGGCGCTGGAGATTTGAAAGCATTTAATTTAGAAGTTGAAAAAGCAATTGTAAAAGTTTCGGGGGCTGGAGACGCTAAAATAAATGTATCACAAAATTTAGATGCTGATGTTTCAGGTTCAGGTTCTATTATATACAAAGGCAATCCTGGTGAACGCAATGTTAGCATAACAGGTGCAGGATCAATTCGCGAAAGCGCTAATGCTACTGGAGATGAAACAGTAAGTGATACAACAAAATTTAAATTAGGGAAGAAAAAATATATAATTATAGGTGATGATGATGACATTACAAAAGACACTAAAAAAGATTCCACAAAAAATTACAACGAAGACTTTAAACACTGGACAGGGTTTGAAATTGGAGTAAATGGATTGCTTGATTACAAAAACAATTTAGACATTACAAAGGAGTCGAAATTTTTAGAGTTAAATTATGCTAAATCAACCCAATTTGGACTGAATCTATTGGAAAAAGATTTCCATATTTATAAAAACTATATTAATTTGGTAACTGGCTTCGGGTTTGAATTTAATCATTATGCTTTAAATAATAGTGTAACCTTAAATCCTGACACTACCTATTTATCGGCAACTACGGATACTAAAAAATACAAAAAAAATACATTAAATGTTAGCTACATTACAGCGCCTTTAATTTTGGAATTTAACACCAGTAAAAATTCGAAAAACAATTTACACATTGCTGCAGGTTTAGAATTTGAATACCGCATACATTCGGTAGCCAAACAAATATTTGAAATAAACGACAAACGTTACAAAACAAAAGAACGTGACGATTACAATCTTGAACCATTTAAATGCAGTGCAGTTGCGCGTATTGGTTATAACAACATTACCCTTTTTGTTAATTATGGTTTAAATAGACTATTTAAAAAAGATCAAGGTCCACAAGTATATCCACTTACGGTTGGCTTAACTATACATATTTAAAACAGAATTTGCAGTAGACTAAATCGCCTGATACATTTATATCAGGCGATTTTTTTATATAACCGAATTAAGTTGATAGAGTAATGGTTTACTTGGTGAGGCATCGTTTTCGAAACTTGCAATTTGTATATTTAAAAGATAAGTTCCATCATAAACATTGTTAGGAACATAAATCAGCTCGGTAATTGTACGTTGCAATTTTGTATTGCCAGGATACTGCCAAAATGCATGATGCGCAAGTAATTTACCACTATCAACTTCTTTATCTACTGATGGCAAATCAATTAACAAGTGGTCAATTCCTAAATCGCTAATTAACTGTGCAGCTTCGTGATGCAAGTATGGTGGATTGGTATTGGAATAATGTTTATTTATTTTTGAAACACCATTATCCAGTGTTCGAATAATAATTGCTTCGGGACACTTATCACCCAAACAATTTACAATATGTTGTTTAGTAATTATTCTATCTCCATCGATTGTTTCTTCAGGCAAAATGGTAATCAGTTCGGCCAAAAAAAAGAATTTTTTTAAGGATTGGTTTATTGTGTAACCTTCTTTACTAATGTGCCCAACACATTCGGTATGTGTACCATTGCCATGGGGATTAAAAAAAACATTTCTAAAATTTACAGAACCGCCCTGATTTACATCACCCACCCAATCACCCATGCGAACAGGTTCAATTTTTACCGGCTGCGAATACCAGGCATTCACATTTTCATCTCCAGTTCGCAAAGGAATAGAAATATCAATGGGTTTAGCCAAATCAGTATTATAACTCTTTCCTTTGTGTGTAATTTTTGCAACCATTATATATTATTTATGAATACGATTTTTCGATTTCAAATAAATCACTTGCAATTTTATCGGCAAGCAACTTACCTTTATCTGTTAAAAATAACTTATTTTCATACATCAAAACATCCTTCGAAAGAACATATTTTTCAACATCTTTAATACAATGAATTAAATATTCATTACCAAATTTTGTTTCAATATATTTTAAATCGGCTCCCCACATAGTTCGCAATGACGTTAAAATATATTCATTGTATTGTTGCACTTCAGTTAATATTTCTTGTTCAAAATTTATTTCGTTATTTTCGAGTGCTTGAATATAAAGCGAATTGTTGGCTATATTCCATTGACGGCTAATTCCGTTATATGAATGTGCTGAAGGGCCCAAACCTAAATATTTTTCTTTTAACCAATAATTACTATTATGACGAGAATAAAAATTGTCTTTACAAAAATTAGAAATTTCGTATTGAACAAAATTATTTCTTTTCATCTCTTCCAGCATAATTTCAAACTGCTCGGAACTTTGTTGCTCATCCACATTTTTTATTACTCCTTTTTTGACCAAATGTGCTAATGCTGTTTTAGGCTCAACCGTTAAACAATAGGCCGAAATATGTTTCACCTGCAAATCAAACGCTTTTTGCAAATTGT
The DNA here is from genome assembly GCA_947380175.1 of Bacteroidota bacterium. Taxonomy (GTDB): domain Bacteria; phylum Bacteroidota; class Bacteroidia; order 2-12-FULL-35-15; family 2-12-FULL-35-15; genus 2-12-FULL-35-15. The sequence continues at coordinate 4,368 of CANCPZ010000010.1, forward strand.
ATTTCCACATATTATTTGTTAATGAGGGGATTCCATAAATCAAATCAATCGTAATATTTTCGAAACCAGAATCCTGCAATATTTTAACAGCACTTTCTGCTTCTTGACAATTATGAACCCTATTCATTAATTTTAAATCCTCATCAAAAAAACTTTGAATCCCTACACTAAAACGGTTTATTGGTAACGCTTTAAATTGCTTTACTTTTTTTGATGTTAAATCATCAGGGTTAGCCTCTAATGTTATTTCGGCAGTTGAAGAAATATTGAAATGGGTATTTAATGTATCAAAAATATCCATCAACTCCAATTCCGAAAACAAAGAAGGAGTGCCTCCTCCAAAATAAATTGTTGACACCTCTTCTTTGGCATCAGCATTATTAATGGGTTTAAGATAGTGTTGCTGCAATTTAATTTCTTTTTTCAGCGCAGAAATAAAAGCATCCTTATTTTTTAACCCTGTAGAAAAATGGAAATCACAATAATGACATGCTTGTTTGCAAAAAGGAATGTGGATGTATATGCCTGCCATGTATTCAAATTGAAATTATTTTATTTATTCAACACAATTCTGAATGTTGTGCCTTTATCGATTTCCGAATTTTTTACAAATATTTTTCCTGAATGATAATTTTCAATAATACGTTTAGTGAGTGATAGTCCCAAGCCCCAACCTCTTTGTTTAGTTGTATAACCGGGCTCAAAAACAGTTTTGTATTTCGATTTATGTATCCCTTTACCCGAATCGGTAATATCAATATACACAAATTGCATCTGATCGGAAAGCTCAATTTTTATTGCCCCGTTACCATTCATTGAATCAACAGCATTACGAATTAAATTTTCGATAACCCATTCAAATAATGGAATATTTAACAAGGCACACACTTCTGTTTGATTACTTGTATTTATTGAAAATTCAACATTTTTGGATGTTCTCAATTTCATATAATTAACAGCTTCTTTAAGCACACTTAGCACATCCACATAATCAAGTTTAGGTGCAGAGCCTATTTTCGAAAAACGTTCGGTAATTGTTTCCAATCGTTTTAAATCCTTTTCAATTTCGGTTGCTGTTTCGGTGTCTAACCCTTTCGATTTTAAATACTCTAACCAAGCGATTAAAGACGACAAAGGTGTACCCAACTGATGAGCTGTTTCTTTTGCCATACCAACCCAAACCTGATTTTGCTCCACCCTGCGAGCTGTACTAAATAACAAATAGGCTATCAACAAAAACAAACCAATAATACCAAACATTACATAAGGGTAATATTTTAGTTGAGTTAATAAAACAGACTCTTGGTAAAAAATATAACTTTTGCTACCATCACCAAACTCAACCTCAATGGGTTGATTTTGGGATGCCATTGCAAGCAATTTTTCTTTTACAAATGAGGTATCTTTAAGCTTTAGCGAATCGATATTACCAACAGCCAAGACATTGATTTTTGAAGAATCGGTATAAATTACTGGAACTGATGCTGAATTTACGGCCACTTCGGAGATAAAAGATTTTATCAAATCGTCCAATACATTTTTTAATTCTGAAAAAAGTTTAGAGTCTTTATAATATAAATAATTTTTCTGTCCTTTATAAATGTTAATTTCAATAGGTTCGTAAACACTATGCATAGCTTGCATTTGCATTTTTAAATACGCTTTATCATTTTCTTTAGCAGAATCTAAATTTCGCGATGTAATTGGTATGCCACTTTCGTTGGCAAGTATAACAGGTACAGTGGTATTATCAGAAACAACTTTTAAAACAAAACTATAATCACTTAAATCACGCGACAACTGTTTGGTTGCTTCGGCCCATAATTCAACCTTTTTACGCTCATCAATTTTTATTTTATTAAAAAGTTCATTGGTATATTTTACAAGACGAGCTTTATTTTTAATTGCATCAGCCCAAAGCTTTACTTTATTACGCTCATCTTTCGCTATTTTATTTACTAGCGTATTGGTGTAATAAAGAGAAATACCAACAATAATTACAGCTGTTACAAACAACCATAATTTCCATTTCTGTTTTTGTGAATAAATGCTCAACGTATTCTTTTTTTATTAATTGATTACGAATTTAAAGAATTTTAAGTACTAATTAATGGAATTTAAATTAATCGTAAGTAGTTAACTTAACTAAAAATAAAGAAGTTCTAAAAATCATCCCCAACATCTTTTTTAGGTTTCTTTAATACTTTTTTTTCGCTAGCCTTATCGTTTTCATCCCATTTAATTAAAAACTTTGATTCATCTTCTTTCGGATTTTTATTTTTTAAATTAAAAGCCGTGTCCTTTTTAAACAAACCAAATTCTTCTTTCAAAATATTTTTTAGCAGTTGCTTTTCTACCTTAATATCCTGTTTTATATTTTGAATAGCGCTTTTTGAATCGTACTTAATAATCGGATTATCAACCGTTCCTGTCATCGATAAATAAATATTTGTTCGTCCTAAACCATCATCCGCAACTAAACCAAATTCGTCATTTTCTTTTTTTACTTTGCGCAATTTCTTTGAAAGCAGATCATTAAAAGAAAGCTTTACTTTATATGAAATTTCATTATTAAAAGAATGGGTTCCGGAGGTTATAATGTTTAATGCATTTGATTTAATTTCCATTTTAGGAATAGTAATGAGTTGATTTTTAATTTCTATTTGATTTTTCAACGTAGCAAACCGAACATTTTCTAAATCATTCATTTCAATAAAGCGCGACATGCTTTTCATTGCATCCACATTAATCAATTCGCCATTTTCAATTGTCATATCAATAGATGAGTACAATTTATCCATGTCCATTTGCAATTCAGGATTTAGAACTGATTCAAACCGAATTTTAGCTGTAGCCAAACCTCTAATATTTTTGCTAGTAAGAGACGTTTGACCAAAGTTCTCAAACTGCTCAAACATCTTAGTAATGTTAATTTTATTTATTTCAGAAAAACAGTTAACTACCAATTTTGTGCTATCGCTTCCATCAAGTAATCCACTCGTTACAATTAACCCATTCATTGTATAAAGAGAAAGAGGATCAACCATCATTTTTTTATCTTTCAATTTAATTATGCCATGAATGTTTGTGGCATCAAATTTTCTAAAAACAAGGTGTTCTATCCGACTATTTAAATTTAGATTGATATGTTCAGAAAATTTTAATTTATACTTCGTTTTAATTTTCGAAGAGTCTGCATCTTCCTTATTAGCTAACAGTTCATTCAAATTTATATTTTTCGAATTAAGCGTTGCCTCCACAGTAATGTCTTGATTTTCTTTAAGCATAAAACCAAATACATTCCTAAATAAACCCTTTAATTCAAAATCACTGCTCGATACATTACCAATTAATTCGTTGGCCACTAAATCAGTATTATCAAAATTAAAATTGCCATTGATTTTAGAAAATTCCAATGAATTGTTTTTCAGTTTAACATTCATATTGTTCAACAATAATTTACCTGAGGCTTTTATTTTTTCATACAGGTTGGAACCTTCACTTATGCCTTGACTACTAAAAGAAGCATCAATATTTAATTGTCCTGATATTGTTTCGATGGTATCTATTTTAATAAAATGCTGCAATTGCTGTAAGCTTAAATCTGCCTTTATTTTACCTTCAAAAAAAGGATTATCAAGATTGTGTAACATCAACTCCCCTGTAATACTTCCTTGATCAATAGTTACCGAAAATGGACTTAGTGTTAATTGCGACAATTCAGAATTTGCTTTATTACCGTTTGTATAAAAACCTTTTAGGTTAACATTATGTATTGTAATGTTATCTTTTATCTGAGTAATTTCTGCCCGTATAATTCCAAAATTTGCTTTTATTTGTGGCACATTATTATTACTAAAGGCTCCATTTATAGTTGCATTAAAATACATTTCGCCAGAACTGCTGTAATCATTTATTTTACCTTTATACTTAGTTGGTATTAGCGACAAAGCCGATTTTACATCCAACTCTTTTGCATTTACAACAAAGTTTACAAGGGGCTCCTTACTTGTATTAGTTACATTACCCGCTAGGTCAAATAACAAATCTTCTACTTTAATTTTAGATTCATTAATTTTATAGAGCGATAAATCATTGTCAACATTTAAAGCTACTTTGGCATACATATTTTTTTTACGCAAATAAATAGTATTGTCAATTTTTAGTTGATTAACATACAAATCGCTTATCGTTTCTAAGGCGTATTTTTGATTAGAAAATTTACCTGAAAGTGTGCTTTTTTTAATTAGTAAATTAATATTTTGTTGCGCCTTGTAATTGGTATACAAAAGCTGAATTTGTTTTAATACAATTTTTTCGAGCGCAAAAGAAAAGGCAACCGTATTTGTATCTGTTGATGGTTTCCAAAAATGGTAATTATCATTTCCATTTTTATCAATTGTCATTTTTAAATTGGCATTATCAATTTCTATTTTTTTTATGTGGTAATTTTTCTTAAATACATCTACAATATTAAACTGCATAGAAATACGTTCGGCTTTAAACAACGTATCTTTATTTTTACTTTCAACTACTTCTAGCGCTTTAACATTTTTAAAATCAACCGAGGCATACGGAAAATTTTCAAGTACAGTAAAATCAATATCTTTACCATCAATAATTATTAGCGTGTTTAAATTTTTATTTAATTCGCCAACAACATACTCTTTTACTTCATTTTGGTAGTAATGAACAATTATAAATGCTCCTACAAAAACCAAAACCAGCATACTAAAAAAAATAATAATTAATGGCAGGAGTATCCTAAAAATCAAGGGTGATTTTTTTTCAGGAGAAGCTAAAGGAATTTGGTTATTGTCTTTATCCATTTACTTTATTAATAAACAAAGTTTACAAAAATTACAAAACAATTTTTATGTTGTAAGAACATCTTATTCATAACAAAAAGTGAATACGTTTGTTGGATAAGAAATACCCTTTATTAATTTTCAAAAATCGAAAACGGATAAAGGGTATTTAAAAAATTTAAAACGTATTATTCAGCGCTTATCATTTTAAGCATTCCTACTTCGGCATCGGTAAGTAATCTATAGCGACCACGAGGCAAATCTTTTTTTGTTAATGGTCCAAAAACTACTCTATCTAATTTGCGAACGTTATAACCCATGTGTTCAAAAAGCCTGCGAACAATTCGGTTTTTACCCGAATGTATTTCAACACCCACTTGCGTTTTATCCGCACCATCGCCTACATACGAAATTTCATCAACCTTTATTAAACCATCTTCCAACTCTACTCCTTCTGTAATTCGATCTAAATCCGATCGCTTAAGTGGTTTATCAAGCTCTGCGTGATATATTTTACGAACCCCATAACGAGGATGCGTTAATTTTTTTGTTAAATCGCCATCATTAGTAAACATTAATAAACCAGTAGTAGCTCTATCTAAACGTCCAACAGGGTAAATGCGTTCTCGGCAGGCATCACCTACCAATTCAAGCACTGTTTTACGCTCTTGTGGGTCATCCACAGTGGTTATATAATCTTTTGGTTTATTTAAAATTAAATACACCAAACGCTCCTTTTTTAAGGTTTGTCCGCCATATTTAATAATATCAGTAGGCTTTACACGATAGCCCATTTCGGTAATTACCTTTCCATTTACCTGCACTACACCTGTAGCAATTAAATCATCAGCCTCTCTGCGTGAACAAATACCAGCGTTTGAGATGTATTTATTAAGTCTAACCAAACCATCGTCTTCAGCTCTTTGCGGTTTTGAAGAACCTTTACCCTTTGTGGTTGTTTTTTTAGTTAGGGGTTTTCTTTTAAAACTTCTTCCACTAGCAAATGAAGGTTTACTTTCCGAAGTATTAAAATCGCGTTCATCTAGGTCATTTGGATTAATCGCTGATCCTCTTTTTTGGGTTGTAGATTTATCAGCAAAATAATTTTCATTAAATCCGCCTTCATCACTTTTTCTTTTAAATGCAGGTTTTTCCGAAACCACTTTTTTGCCAAATGATTTAGGCTTTTCATCGCCTCTACTTTTAAATGATGTTTTTACATCTGAAGAGCGAGGAACTTTATTGTCAAACGATTTTGTTTTATCGGAAGTCGTTCTTTTAAAAGTTTTTGATAAGGGCTTTTTAAAACTACCAAAATCCGAAGGGCGCGATTCATCTTTGTAACGATCAAACGATGGCTTGTTATCGCGTTTATCGGGCCTACTTCTTTTTTCAGAAAAAGGTGTATCGTTTTTAGTATCCTTGGTTTTAGTATATTTTAAATTTTCCGAACTACGGGTATCATCTCCCGTTCGGTCAGACGACTTCTTTCTATCATAGCTAAACGAATCCCTCTCTTTTTCAACAACCCTGGCAGGTCTTTTAAATTCAGCAAACGGATGAGCCTTTTCGGACGAAGATCTAAAAGAAGATTTTTTATCCTCATTAGCTGGTTTACCTCTTTTTGACGCAAATGATTTTTTTTCTTTTCCATCGAAAGATTTTCCCTTAAAATCTTTACCTCCTTTATGTTTGAATTCCTTAGCCATTGTTATTTTTTTTGCAAAGATAGAAAAAATAAGGCGAGGTTAAATTGTTGGGTAAAACGCATCCTCTATGTGATTTACAGATTGAGTATCATTCATAATTACCGAAATAATATCAAACCGAACTTCCAAATCCAACTTATTAAGCTTAATGTATTCATTAGCCGCTTTAATTAAATTTTTTTGTTTTTGCCTATTCACAAAGGTTTCTGGTTCTCCAAAATAATTATTTTTTCGAGTTTTAACCTCTACTACAACCAGTGTTTTATAAATTGATGCAATAATATCGGCCTCCAAATTTTTAAACCGCCAATTAGTTTCTAAAATATGGTACCCTTTTTCAACTAAAAAAGTGGCAGCCAATTGTTCTCCTTTAGCACCAGTATCATTATGTTCAGCCATTTTAATTAGTTAAAAAATAATTTGTTTTTGATTAAGATGCAATGTAATTAAAAAAACAGCTGTTCATAAAAATCCTGTTCAAGTTTTGAAAGTGAAGAACCAACAAATAAATATTTACTATTTTAGCGGTTCAAATAACAAAGAATTTTCAAAATCTTTATAAATTAAAACTAAATATTTAAAACGTAACAAATGAAAAAATCTCTTTTAAAATTCGTTTCAGTAGTTGTTGTAATTGCATCATTCTCATTTACAACGTTGGCACAATCATTCGAAGGTATTATAGAGTTTAAAAAAGAAACTACAACAGATACTACAAATTATATTTATTATGTAAAAGGAGATCAAGTTAGAATAGATGAAATTGGCTACAATTCAAATAAAGTTGAAGGTTCGTTTTTAGTTGATATGGAAACTAAAACAATGAAATCGTTAAACCACGAAAGAAAATTATACATGGATCAAGGCAATGCTTCGGCTCCAATTTTAAAAGGAAGTTATGTTTTTAAAAAAGGAACAAATGTAAAAAACCTACAAGGTTTTAAATGCACCGAAAACATTGTTACCAATAATGAAGAAAAAACCATTATTACCTATTGGTTAGCGGATGGCAAATTTAATTTCTTTGAAAAATTATTGCGTCAACTAAACCGAAAAGATAAATCATCGGTGTATTTTTTACAAATACCAGTTACAAAAGGTTTATTCCCAATGCTTTCTATTCAAACCGATTTAACAGGCAAAGAAGTTAGCCGTTTAGAGGTAACAAAAATTACTAAAAAAGAAATTGAAGTTTCAAAATTTGAAATCCCGAAAGGCTATAATAAATTTGAAAAATAAAAAATTTCAGTTTTTTACAACCATTAAAAAAACGCCCGTTGAAAATTTCAACGGGCGTTTTTAATTTATTATTTGATAATAAAACTAGTAGAATTAGATTTTGAGAGATTGCCTAAGAAACAACATAAATTTTAAAGTACATTACTGTTTTTTACCAGTTCCTTTACACTCTTTACACTTACCAAGATTGGAACCCTTACCAATGGAATTACATTGATTACAAAAAACCCACCCGTCCAAACAATTGTAAACTGAACAATCTTTTTCATAGCAATTACTACAAGGACAATTTATAGGCGTTCTTGAATAACCCCATCCATAACAACTAGTACATAATTTATAACCAAGCTTCACTTCATTTCGTTCTTCAGTTCTGCAGTCATCTTTTAAATAGTATTTTTTTACTGTTTTATTGCAATCCAGACATAAGCCTGTTCCATTGCACCAAGTACACGATATTGTATTTGACTTGCTATTCGATGAAGATTGAGCATTTGACTCAATATTTCCGGCATTAGCAGGAGCTGATCCTCCTTCATCCGACGGCGGTGGCATTGGCACTTCAGATGAAGACGCCATTAAATCATTTTTAAATGCTTCGTAATCTTCAATAAATTCCCATCCACCAGGATAGAGGTAAGTCCAGTCTTCATTCGGCATTTTTTTATAACATGCATCTGCTGTAAGCTTAACTTGAAAACTCTGACCTTCAAGAATTACCTCATCATTTGTTTCTGAAATTTCGGAGTATGTGTTATTTGTTGTTGTTGATTCCCATAGCTTTTTTCCATCTTCAGCAATCGCTTCTGTCCTATAAATTCTTCCTTGCATATGTTGCCAACTTTTTGGAACAAATTTAGTATCACCTTCATTAAAAGCAGTTTGTTCGTTTTGTTTAAAATTATCAATTGATCCTGAATTAGAAGAACAACTAATAAAAAGTGCTAAATTTAATATAGATAGGTAAAACCAAAGTTTTTGATTAGTACAATAGATTAATTTTATTAGCATCGTTTTTTATTAAAATTAGGTTTAATAAATTTTAGTTATTAAGGTATGCGTTGGTCTAAGCTTTTTGTTTCAATTTATATCAAATAATTAAAAATGTAAGCACTAACAATTAAGTTATTTGATTAAAATAGTTTTTCATTACAGACATTCTAACTTGTAATTATATTTTAAATTTAATCTTTTGCACTACAAGCTTGGTTCGCACATTTTTGAGAGCAATATGAACCAGCTTGCGGATTATAATTGTATTCTTTGATATCACAAGACCCACTATAATTTTTATAAAATGAATAACTAGGTTTAGAAAAAGTATTACCACACCATGTGCATTTTCTTGTTGGTTCTGAATTAGAACTACCACTAGAAGAAGAACCTGAACTTGAACCTGAACTTTGAAACATAAATTTCATAAATTCTTTAGCGGCCTTTTGATTTTCTAATTCCTTCTGCTTTTCAATTTGTTGATTTTTTGAATTTACTAAATCGATTTCTTTTTGCTTTCTAACATTTTCTTCTTCAATTAATCTAAGCTGTGTTTCCTTATAGTTTTGTTCTTGTTGTAAACGCTGCACTTCTTGCAGTTGCTGCTGCTGTTGCGCCATTAACAAAGCTTGTTGATTTTCATACTTTTGTTTTTCAATTAAATATAATTTTTCACAATTATATGTCTTAGGCAAGGCAACACCTTTTGATGTTTGTGTGACTATTTGTTTTTGGGAATTGTAAAACGTTACAGGAATTTGATTAAATGTCCTCCAATCATTACTAATATCAAAAACAAGTGTTAAAGTGCTATCTATTTTTGCCTGGCAAAAAACCTGCGAGTTTTTCATATCGTAAATCCTTGTAAAATTACCACAACTAAAAAAATCATTTAAGAAGGTACCCCTTACATTTTCCTTTACCAACTGAATTAATTTAAATTTTGGCCAAATCAGTCCTTGTTCTTTACCAATTTTTAAATAAAAATCATATAATTCGTCTGTAATTGAGTAATCAAAACCATCTCGATTAATTAAAGTCATCTCATTTTCATCAAAATATTGGTTTAAAAGTCCATTTGAATTATAAATTGTCCAAAACTGATGAGCAGATGAAAAATTACTGATAGCAATGTTTTGATTTTCACAAAAAACAGCTGTCCCATTAATGTTACATATCTCATAATCATTTGGTTTGAGATTATAATTTTCATTCATTAAAGCAATCAACTGTTTGCGTTTAGTTAGAAATTCTATACTCGAATTTTTTTTACCATAACATGGGTTAGATGTAGTAACACCATTGGGATAATAAATTCGTTGTAATCCTCTTTCGCCAAAGATTTTTATCCTATAAGTTTCTAAATACTCCATTAGCGCTTTTGATGCACTCTGTTTATCTTTAATTTCAATAAACATGTTGTAAAGTTTATCATATACCAATAATTTTTTATCGTAATCTTTCTTCAATTGATCAATAAGTAGCTTGTAACATTGCGAAGAACTTGCATAATCACCTCTAATAAAATCAAATTCTCCTTTTAGGGAATATAAATCAAATACAAGGTGGTTAATTAATGATTCGCGCCCATCGTAATAATCAATTAATGGTCTGACTGATTCAAAGTCAGAAATACATAAATTAATTAAATTAGATAAATCATTGATGCTGTAATGATTCTTTGTATCACTTTTAGGATTAAAAAGTTCTGGCTGCAAACGGTAAGCTGCAATTAAACATTCGGCACGTTCTAATTTTATGTAAGCACCACAATCTCCAACTAATCTTGTGGATCCCTGATTATAACATTTTATATCGAAATTTTTAGTAGGGTATTTTTTTATTTTTTCAAAATATTTTGCAAAGTAATAAAATGCACCATCCTTTGTTAAAAATTGATTTTCTTTTAATTTTATTAAGCCAATACAAGCATATGGATGTGCGAAATTAGAATCAATATCTATTGCTTTCAGTAATTTTTTTTCAGCTTTTTTTATCTCTTTTTTTTCAATATTCTTAACCCTTCCATACTCCCTCCATATGGTCGATGCTTTTTCATTTGGTTCATAATATATTTGCGCTGCTGCTTGCATAATAGTTATAAACATTAACACAGCGATTAAACTAGCGGTTACAGTTATTTTTTTCATATTTAAAAAAAGATTAGTATTACAAATATATTTAATTTACAATGGCTTTCAAAACTAAATAAACCATAAGAGATTGTTGCAATTAAAACAACAATAAGGTATAATAACAACCTAGCTTTGTATTATTTTAAAGTTCGGTAACAATTGTTTTCTAGCTATAGCTTTATTCAATAAAAATCCACACAACCATATTTATATAATTTGGTTTTTATTTTAATTAAAGTTTTTAATCTTTCAAGCAACGAATAGCGCATCCTCTTCCTTTCATATCCTTTTGAAAATGCATTTCTCCAACATCATCTATACAAAGCATGATATAACAGGCAGAATCACTCGCTAATTTATCCGATGCCCACCAACATGTTTCTGGCAAAAAATAGGAATGTGAATTTACTGTATCTATAGTGCCATCCAAAGCATCGGTAGTTGTATCATAAAAAATTCTTCTATGTCCAAAATATGAACTTGCTTTAAATGAATTATCGTCCTTTCTTAAGTCATAAAAAGCATTTTTTATTCCGCCCAATTCATCAAATAATTTTAACCAATCATTATTTGATGGCATTCTCCAACCTTGAGGTGCTAAACCTCTTGGGTCGTTAAGGGCATAATAATTATATAAAATTACGTCCGTTTGTTTGTCGTCAGAGTCTTCATAATAACACCATGCTGCTTGCTTTTTTCGCTTAGCTTTTTCCCAGTCTTCCTGCGTTTGTGCTTGTAAAATGCTGTCTCCATTACAAAATTTTGTCACCTTCAGGTTTTCTGTCGACCATATTTGCGTTCCAATCTTCACTTCTTTTTGCGCTTTACTTTTTAAAGAATCAACAAGTTGTTTTATTTGATCGCCAGAAAAAACAAAATCTCTTTTAAAATCATCTCTAACTTGTTGCGGCTGACTCATCAACCAAATTCCCAAAGCATTTTGCTCTGAAATATAATTGGTATCGCGAACAATTTTATTTTGAGTTGCTAAAGGCTTCTCAATCTTCTTAGCGGTATTACAATTAACTAAGAAGAATAAACTGCATACGAAGATGAATGTTTTCATAACTTTAACTATATTTTTTTTACACTAATTTATAACGAAACGCCATTTTATTAATAATACATTTGAAGCGTGAACCAAGTGTCACCTTTCTTTCGTTGAATAAAAAGGATACATTTGGGCTTAGGTAATTTATCAGTGCCAACTTTGATAATTGACACTTCATCCTCACTTCCAATTACAGACTTCCAGCAAATTTTTTGAGATGGGGAAATCTCATTACTCGACATTTTTTGGACAAAGTCGTTATCGCACCACTCAACCGAATCCTTATTAAGACCAAGCGAAGATAAACAGCTCAAATAAACGGTTTGCTCTGCAGGAGATAATTTTACGAATAATTCATTCGTCATTCTACCGCCAAATCTAAAATTAGCGTCATCAACTTTTGAAACTTTAACCTCTTGACCGAAGGAGTTTAAAGAAATTAAAATTAAAATTACGTGAAGTGCTTTTTTCATAAAAACTTAAATTGATTTATTTAATAATTAAACAAAATGAATTAGTTAAAATTTAAATCATTATTTATTTTATTGAACCTCGCTTTTTCATAGCTTTAAATTCCTTTGTGCTCATAGTTACAACCTCACGTTTAATGGTTACACAATAATCTTTTGTCCTATTTTTAAAAACAGACAATTGCCTAACTTTTGAAACTTTTGTATCGCTACCTCCAAATAATTCAACTTCAATACCTAATCTTCTTTGCAAACCTAAAAAAACATTTTCTTTAATTTGTAAATACCCTTTTTCATACATACCTTCATTTTCAGAATAGTATTTTGTAGCATCTTCGCCACATTCGCAGAAATAATAATTACTAATAATGCTATCACAAATAAAATCTTTTTCCAATTTATTAAAATAAAAAATAATATTTCCAATTGCCTTATTTGAAATTTGAATGCTTTTTTGAGAAGGGTTTTCAATTAATTTTTGATTGAAAACGGTATCGGATGTTTCTTTAAGTAAATGCAAATAGTTGGTATTATTTAAATATTGTTCGTATGAATATTCTTCGTCAAATTTTTGAGAATATCCATTGAACACTGAAGTAACAATAAAAAATACAACAATCAAGTACGGGAGGGTAAAACTTTCTGTTTTCATAAAACCAAAAATACATATTAAATTTTAAAATGCTAATTCTTAAAAACACTAACATATATGACCTAAGAAAAAAATACCGTATTTTTGAAAATACCTAATCTATTATTTAGTATGAAAATTTGTAAAATTAGTTTGGTTGTTTGCATTGTCTATTTTATGCTTTTTATACTTGGATGTAAAAAGCCAAGAAATGAAAATGAGAATAATAACAGTAGCAATAAAATTGATTTTAGTCAAATTCAAAACGCTACTTTTAATTTGATACAAGCAAATGTATATGTAAAAAATATGACCACCAACATTGGCAAATACTATAATTTGTTTGATTCCACAACTAGTGCAAGCAACTTAGATGTTTTTAATCCAACGTATTTACCAATTGATTCGATAGTTAAAAATTATTATACATGGAGGTTTAATTCAAATGGCGATTTTATTTTGAATACCACACACGTATATCCCTTCCAATTTACATCAAGTAATAATATTATTCGAATATTTGGTCTTGAAAATGGATCGGCACGCATTGTTACTTTTTTAGAAACGTATCCAGATTGTTTCGTTGTTAAAATTTATGATAGCTATGGTAATGATGGTGTAGATTCTTATTCATTTTTTTGCTTATTAACATTCAAAAAAAATGGATCTACAGCACCTTTGCCAGTTACTTCAAGCAGCGGGTATTCGTATGCAAATTTATGGGTTAACCCTGGCAATGTTAACAATTCGTTGGTTGGCACTAAATGGGTGGTTACCAAATATTCTAGCAATTTAAATGTAACTTACCCGAACGATACGCTATTATTTAAAATAAATAACAAGTACAGTATAAATGGTGGCGTTAATACTAATTACAATTTAAATAACTTAGTTGGCTCCAATCAAAAATCATTAACACTTTATGGTTTTACTACTTTATCGGGCGATTGGGCCTGTTCGGTGCCATACACCTTTGTGAATGATTACGCATTAAATAATATATTGTTTAATAACCTTGCACAACCTCAGCAGCAAGTAAATTTATGGATGGAGCGTATACAATAAAAACAATTAAGGTCCAACTCTTCTCAAGCTTAAGGTAACTCTTCTTTCGGGCCCTATACCGTTGCATAGCCAATTGCCTTTGGTACGCAATAAAAGACTTTCGGGTTGGTCATCCATAATCTCAAAAATTACTTTTGTTCCTTTTATGGTACATTCTATGTTACCAAATTCTGTTGCCGTTTGAAAAACTTGGTTAACACTATAAAAATACTTTTCCTGCCAATGTTTTATTCCTATCCCTAAATTTGTTCCAGGTTTCATATACAAATAAGAGTAATCAAACGCCCAATTAGATTGCCCTGCCCAAATGGTATCAACAGGATAAATTTTAGCAGGATTGAGATATACGTTACCCATCCTAATAGTAGAATCAATTACAAATGCATTTCCATTGTAATGTTCGCAAATAACGTTATCAATTATATAATCCCCGCTTAATGAAGGATATGTTTTGTGTTCATACTTCTGACATCTTGTTAAAAGCACAGCAAGTACTAAAAAGAAAATAGTTGAAATTAATTTCATAAGTAAATATTTAAATTAATACAATGAACAATAATATAGCGTGCTTTTAGTGAATATAAATAAAAAGCTAAAGAGCAATAATCAACTGTTTTTATTTTAATCCAAGTTTTAGTTTACAATCGTTACAAAATTTACCATTAGGGTCACCAAGTTCGATGTGACCTAATATACATTGATTATCACAATGACCAAGACCAAAAGTGTGAGCCATTTCATGAATTGTAGTGTTTTTAAGGTCATTAAAATTATTACTAACAATAACAAAATTACCACTACTTATTGATGACCCACATACAATTTTATCTCGGAAAATATATTCATTCGTAATATAAACTGTCTTATTAGTGTGGTTTAAAAGTTGACTACAAGTATTAACATTTAATTTATTATCTGATGTATATAATTCTTTGTAAGTTGGTGTTGGCTCAATTATTTCACATTTAAGACCATATACTTCAGTAATCTTCTTTGATGCCGTTTCTAAATCAGATTGGTTAAAATCCCCCAACCCTGAGATATAAACAACTTGGTCTTTTACATCAACAGAAATTGTTTTATCAAGATAGGAATCCGAATATTGCTTTGTTTGATACTCTTCCCTTAAAAGGTATACAATACCAGTAACTATTAAAATAAAAAATATGAATTTTTTCAATACTGTTAGGTAATTTTTAGCGAATAAGGTTTACTTAACTTCAATTTAAAGAATTAGTTGTTTTTTTCAATCGACAGAAACCCATTGATGTTCCTTTTTACCTCTGCAAGCAATTTCACAAAATGTCATGCATTTCGGTTTCTTTTCTCTAATTGAAACTTTTGCATTACAAACCTGACACTTAAATTTATTTTGACCAGAAGAACCTGCATTATACCACAAATGACCTTCCAACGAAGAGCATGATTGTGGCACTTTTGAGTTATCTGGAAATAACCTATCGTAAAAATATTCATGCACCAAACTGCAGTTGCGACATACCGAAACATATTGAGCTTTGGCAAATCCAAAAGTCATTAATAATGTTAATAGGATTAATGTTTTTTTCATGTGTAAATAATTTGATTGTTTTGAAATGGTTTATTAGCTCTTAGAAATAACTCACGGGCAAATGATTAAGTATTGTAGTTCAAATATAAAGTAAAATTATAAATCTTCTTTAATTTCAACAATAACAAATCTATTAAGATAATTGTAAATGTATTTATAGTTTAATTAACTTTGAAAATATTAATTAAAAATCTTAAATCATGAAAACTCTAAAAAGTATTATCTTCTGTTGTTTGTTTATTTATTCGGCTAATTGTTTTTCTCAAGTTAAATCCGAAGTTAAAAACGACAGCTTACAATATAAATTAAAAAGTAGTTTAGATATAATAAACAATAAAATTATTGACGACTACAATAAATCTAAAGAAGCAAAAACCAGAGGAATTTCTAGCGACCCATGTGAAGATGACCTTAACAGAGTAATAGTTTTGTTTGACACCTATGCTGTTGCCTACAAAAACTGCTGCAATGGCAGATCGAGCGAAAATGAAGCAATAAAAATTCTTTACGAAATTACAAACATCATGAAAAACAAAGAGTGTGTTTGGGCCGATCACTCTGAATTATATATCGTTTTAATGATAAAATCTGCACAAATTATTAATATGGTTGAGTCTCTTCCTTGTTCTAGAAAATCAGCTTGCGGGGGCAATTAAAATTTGAGTTTAAAAACCAAAAAATAAACTAACTATTATGGAGCAAATTAAAAAGAAAAGCAAAATTGTTTGGTATGTATTAGGGGCAATTGTTCTTTTACTAGTGTGTTTAAAATTTATAATAATAGCATCGTATCCTGGTGATGAAACAAAATTTAACAAGGTCTTTTCTGAAAAATATTGGAAAATTACAGACATCGAATTAAAAGCATTAACCATTGATGGTGAAGATATCTCATCTCCGAATCAAACTATTGGAAATAAAATTCAAGATAAAATTGATAATAAAAGCAATACTGATAGATGGATAAATGCTGAAAATGCGCTAAAAAAAATGACAGATCATGACAATTTCTTTATAGCAAAAAAAACAGCAGGAAATGGATATATGATTTATGAGCAATCGTTCAATACCGAATTTAATAATAACTCCTATACGCTAACAAATTATGATTTTAATTTTAGTGACGCTCGCTATAATTTAAGTTTTAACAAGGCCAAACAAAATGAGTATATTTTTGGCGATGAGCTCCAAAATATTCAAAGCACTATTTTTTACGAGAACTATAGCATGTCTGTTATTAGCATTTCTGAGGACGAATTATATGTTGAAATAAAATCTACAATACCTCCAGGAGAACTAAATCCTGCTGAAATAAAAATTAAATTCAACGTTAGCTATAAATCGTTTAAACCTGAAACTGAATTTGTAAATTTTGCAAATAAAACATTTACATCGGGTATAACAAACAATAGTGAATTACCTGCATCTGATGATGATGGATTGTAATTTCATGTGCGCAAATTAATTATTTAACTCACCAGATTATACATACTGTTCAAGCAGTTGTTTAATTTGCAATTTATCTCCTAAAAAACTTAATGTATACTCGCCTCTTTTAGTTTCAATAATAATATTGTACCCAATTATTCTTATACCATCCTTAATTCGGATTATATCATCCTTCAATATTACAATTTCAGCACTATTCATTAACCTTGTCCAACCCATCGGTCTTACAATAATTTTATCCTCATAAAAAGAAAATTCACTTGACGTATTTTTCGAAAAGGTTCCTGATTTAAAATCACCTTTTTTTAGGTATAATAAGTTCGATTTTTCCATATTATTTATTAATGCTTAAACATTGATATAAAAAAAACTATTGCTAAAAATACAAATAAAATAAGCCATAAACTAAATCCACCAAAACCAGAATTAAATGCTGTTTTAAAATTTATGTCGCCCTTAGATTTTCTAAAATAAATTAGATAAACAATAATTAAAATTAGAAGTATTAGGCGCCAGCTCATATATATATTTTTATAAATGTATTATTTAGCAAAAGGGATTATTTGCACGGCAATATCGTTTACTAATTTATCAAGTTCGCTTTTCTTACCAAAAATTGGAACTTTTATAAAAAAATTTTATTTACTACCTCACCAATACAAATCCCGCCCATAAATCAGGGCGTGTTGGGTATTTATTTCGCATTTCCTTTTGAGCTTTTTCGAATGAAACAATTGCATTTTGTGTTTTTGAAAGTGCATCATAAAAAAGTGTCATTAGTTCCATCGTTTCATTATCCGGCACTTCCCATAAGCTAACTATGATTTGCTCAACACCTGCCAATTTAAATGCCCTTTTTAACCCAAAAACACCCTCGCTGCCTTCTATTTTGCCCAAGCCTGTTTCGCAGGCAGATAGTACAACAAGTTTTGTTTTTCTTAAATTTAATAATGAAACAGAAGATGCTGTTAGTATGCCATCTTCAGCATCTGGGTTAAGTTTTTTAAATTCATCACTACCAATCCATGCCCAATTAGCTCCAGCCAAAATTAAACCGGTACGTTTTAACGGATCTTTGTTATAGGATAGGTAATATTTTGCACTATTTTTATTTATAGTACTATCCATTGCTTTGGGTTCAATAAAGGCAAAACCATGAGTAGCAAAATGCAATACACCTTTTGAATTTTGATTTTCTAATTTCTCAATATTTTCTTCAGTTGCTGCATTCCCTTCTATCAAAACACTTTCCCAACCATTTTTATTGAGTGTTTTGTTAATAGTTTCCACTTCTGTTTTAGTACCTTCTAAATAGGGCAATGGGCCAATTGCATTTGAGCCCCTAGATGCATAATCCTTGCTCTTTAAACTTGTTTTTGTGCTAGTAGGTAAATAATCATAATTAACAGCACCAACCAAAGCAATGGAAGTGGGGATTTTATCTTTTGACTTCTCCTTTAACCCCATGGCTAAATACCTTGTTGATGTTAATTGATGTAATGTGTATTTATCTGTCAGAAACGCTGCGTTTTCTTCCGCAGTAGTATTTAGTTGTCTCGTTTTTTTATTATAACTAACAACATCCCCTTTATCTTTTTGGGCATACAATGCATGAAATGGAACAGTATACAACAGCCCTGTTGGGCTATAATAAATTGTTTTTATTCCTGTTAAATAGGCTTCTAGCGGAGCCCATACCAATGGGTAATAGGCGCTAAATCCTTCTTTATTTCCTATCTCTTTCAGCTGCTTTTCGTTGCATAAATGAACCAATATGGGGTTAACATCATTTTTTCGGATAATTAACGCATTGTAATGATAGTTAGAATCTATATCGCTTTTAAAACGAACAAATTCGATAGCGGCCTCATCGTTTGATAAATTTGCCTGCACTTGATCCCAGGTAATGGATAAGTTTTTCTTTTGTTGCGCATACGCTGGCCACGACTGCGTTAATTTTGTATCTAACGAATCGGCTTCGGCTACTAATTTTTTATAATTTGAAGCATCGTTATCATCTAGCTTATCAATTTTTTTTCTTAGAAAAGAGAGTCGTTCTCTTATCTCCTGTATTTCAGTATAATAATTGTCTTTATTTATTGTAGTTTCAAGCAATTTACTTTTAGTAAATAATGCAACGTTGTAACTGAGCTGAGTAACTTTATTAATTTTGTTATGAGATATTTCTGCAAATGATAAAATCTGATTAAAAAATGAATACCTTTTTTTAAAGTAAGCCTCCTTCTGAACATCTGTTTGCCATTCAAAATTATCACTTATGTTTTTTTTAATTAATTCAAAGTTTTTTTCGTAAATAGAATCGGCTTCTTTAAAGCGCTTAGTTAATGTATATAAAGAAGCAATACTATTCAAGCAGGAAATATAAGATAAATGCTTATAACCTAAAACATTTTTTTTTATTTCGAGTGATTGTTTTAAGAGTGTTTCAGCATCAGCGTAATTACCCATCATTTTGTAAAGACTTCCTAAATTATTTAAACCCGATGCATAATTAATATGATTATCTCCTAAAACATTTTTTTTTATTTCGAGTGATTGTTTTAAAAATGTTTCTGAAGCAGCGTAATTACCCATCCTTTTGTAAAGGTCTCCTAAATTATTTAAACTCGCAGCATAATCAGTATGCATTTCTCCTAAAATATTTTTTCTTATTTCGAGTGATTCTTTATAAAGTGCCTCAGCAGCAACGTAATTACCCATCTCTTTGTAAAGAAGTCCTAAATTATTTAAACTCGCAGCATAATAAACATTCTTATCACCTAAAACATTTTTTCTTATTTCGAGTGATTCTTTATAAAGTGCTTCAGCAGCAACGTAATTACCCATCTCTTTGTAAAAAGCTCCTAAATTATTTAAACCATTAGCATAATCAATATGCTTTTCTCCTAAAACATTTTTTATTATTACGAGTGATTGTTTATAAAGTATTTCAACATCAGCGTAATTACCCATCTCTTTGAAACAAACTCCTAAATTATTTAAACCTTTGTAGTATTCTGGATTATTTTTTTTATTTTGAATTTCTAATTTTCTTAAAAATTGATTTGTATATATAACAGCAGAATCAAATTCCCCCAATTCATAAAAAGATTTCCCTATAAATCTAAAACTTAATGCATAATGTAAACTGGTATCGCTTTCGTTTTTTAGTGTCCAAATATTTATTTGCTTGGATACAAAAAGGGCGCTATCCAGTTTTTGTTCTGTTTTTAGGCGTTGGTAATTTTTTTCTAGGTTATTATAAATATCATCTTGTGCTAATGCCTGCAAGCCAGCTAGATTTAAAAGAATTAAAACATAAATAAATTTCATACTATGTAACTTTAACTCTTGAATTATTTTATAATTATTCATTTTCACCTTGTGCAACAAGTTCAACAGCAGGTTCTTGTCTATTTAATATATAATAACGCAAAAAATCAAGCGTGGTAGCAATTGAAATTGCACGCATAAAGGAAAAAACAACATACGCAATCACTAAAACGAATAACCACATATTAGTTAATGCTTTTTGTTTAAATATTACAACAAACAATATACTTCCTATTATCGCTGCTATGCTTGTAGATAGCAGAAAAAGTAATCTATCAGCCAAATGAGCAATTACTTCATGAGAGGCTTTATTGTTATCAATTTTTAGGTACCCGTACCAATTTTTATTGACAAGATTATCTTTTTCTTCAAAAATTTCATAATGCAACCTTTTTTTTACTTTACATTCTACAATTGAATCTAACAAATTACTTTCTACAAAAAGAGCAAGCTCTAAACATATTCTACCAAATAAAAGGATTGCAATGGCGGTAAAAGTTAACAAAAATGAATGATCTATTATATTTTGTGGAAGGAAATAGAACAATACAGGAGCAATCGCAACAGCTCCTGAAACAATGATATTGGTGTAAAATTTGATTTTATCGCTAATAAGATTCATGGATGTTTCTATTTAAAATACAGTTTATTAGCTTCCAAAAAGTCAGATAGTAAAATTGCTTTTGCTTCTTCAGTCATACAATCTTTACAATTATTAATACTTGCTTTAAAATCGGAAACTTGTTTTAACATTTTTTCTTGCTCCAGTTTTGCAGGATACATAAAGCGGTATGTAATTGCTAAATTACGCCCTCCTTGGTTCATTTTGTAAGTGCATTTATAAACGCCCGCTTTACCAGTTAAAACCAAAATTGAACTTACCAAGGGTTTACTATTAAATACAGTGTCGTTATTCAATGAATCAACGATCACTAAATTGGTCAACTCTTTACCCCAAAATAAATTTACTGTATCATTCAACATAATTTTTTCATCATATAAAGGGAAGTAATCATCATCCCCAACACCACGTGAAGCCCCGCCAACAGTTGCTCCAACAGAATTGTTTTTTTCTTCAATATCCTGATACATTTTTTCAAGATAATTTACAAAACTACTGGTTAACGACTCTTGCTTGGTGTTTTTTAATAACGTGGTAATTTGCGCATAAGTTAGCGTTTGTTCTTTAGCGCCTCCAATTTCAATTTTAGATTTTGAATCATAAACAATTGCCGAAGAATTGGCTAACAAAGTAATTGTTGCATTATTTGTTAACGTCATCCGATGGGGCTTTTCTAATTTAACCTTTTCGGTTGTGTTTTTCTGAATAGTAGCACTCCCTTTTAATACTACAAGTGTTGTTTTATTCTGAGCATATCCAGTAATGCTTGTTATTAATAAACCAACTGCAACTAAAATTTTAATTTTATTCATGTGCTTTGTTATTAGTAAATTTTCTTTTAAAACCTTCCGCTATCTCAATAAACTCTTCCAGAAATGCGATTTGCATAAACAAACTACCCACTTTATAATAGATACCCAAATCCATTAAATAAATGCAAGCAAAAAATATTACTGGGATAGTTGAGGCAAGTATGATAAGAATATTAAATAGTTTACCTAACTTATATTTATGATGAATGGTGTAAAACAAAAATAAATATCCAAACAAAATTAATGAGGTAATAAGCTCATAAAGCCAACCTTCTACTGCAACCATTTCATCTTTTTGAAGCAGCATTTGAATAGCATTTGCATGAATAACCGCGCCCGGCATTGTAAGGTTTCTATTAAATAAATTAGCATCTGTAGGTACTCTATGCTTATCCTCCACATCAAACTCATTTTCCATATAATCAGTACCTAAGTGACCAATAATTACAATTTTATTTTTGATATACTCCCTAAAGAGTGCGGTATCCATTGAATTTAATATCGCGATGGCTTCTATGGCTGGGAAATTTTGAATATTAATTTTTTCATTAGGATTTAAAATATCATAGAAACCCTTATTATTAGTGCAATATTTTAAGTATGCAACCGAATCTTCTTTTTCAACACCGCTCAACACATTGACGAATGATGGGGTATTGTTCCCCGCAATCTGCATAAAATTATAATACTCCCTGACCGTTTCACCTGTTTTACTAGGAAAATTAATGATTCCTTTTTTAGATGAAGTAAAAATGTTTTTATGGTTAGCTTTCCCATCTATTGCAATAACTACATTGTTTTTAGTAATAACTTGTTGTAATAAACTGTCATGTGTGGTTGCATGGTCAAAATAAAAGTCTAGTCCGATAGTTTTTGGCTGATATTCAGCAACCTTGTTTATCAAGAAAGCTAAATTTTTTCTGAAGGCAGTGTCTTTATTAATACTACCTGCATTAATTAAAACAACCTGCTTCTCTTCAATATGGTTAATTTTATTTTTATTAGTAGAATAGTATATGTCGTTAAACTGAACATCTTCGGTAGCTATGTGTTCAAAGTGGATTAGCTGTACATGCAATTTTCCATAAGTTAAATAAGCAATTAAAACAGTAAGTTTAAATGCAATAAAAATAAGTAGTAGTGTTTTAAATTTTTTCATTTCGTTTTTTTTGATAAAATATCTAATAATATAATCAAGTAGTTAGTTAAAAGAAATATTAAAACTTATAATAAGTCTATTAAAATTCACACCAAACAAATATATTCTAATTTATTAAAGATAAGTAAATAGGAGTAAATTTCAACGGGCGTTTTTAATTTAGGATTTGTAAACTCAATGCAATGCTTAACGATATTTATATTCATTTTGGCATTTTAAACTGCAAAAGCCATCAGGTCCGCGATAATTACATTTAATTTTCCACTCAGTTCGTACTTTATTATTGTCTAAGTCGTAATAATGAGTTCCATCAAATAAACTACCAAACATTCCAAAAATGGAGGAAAAGTCAGGAGTACCTCTTAACCAGTTAATATTTGGATATTCTTCTATTTTATAATTTTCGGCATAAAGTTCTTTACTACACCATTTGCAGATTTTTGTATCACAAATTATGTCGGATTCATGTGGCTTTCTACTTTTATAAATGGTAATTTCTTTTTCGTTTCCTAACGAGTCTTTTGTTGTTACGGTTTCGGTATAATCATATGAATACGTATTACCATCAATCCATTCAATTTGTTTTAATTGCTCCGCCTCCTCTGTCTCAGATGATTGTGTTTCATCCTCACTACTCTTTTCTTCTGTAGAATCGGTTGATTCATTGTTTTTTCTTTCTTTGCAACTTGTTATAGTAAAGGTAACAAGTAACAAAACACACAAAGTAATCGTTAATTTTCTCATGACATTTTTATTAAAATTTCAACTACTAATTTTGAAATTGTTTAAAATTAATAAATTTTTATAGACCTATGTTGTAACCCTGTTTCCCAATACTCTCCTTCATCGGTGAGTTTAAAATCTTGAAAATATTTTTGACTTAAATACTTGAGCAAATGAATAATTATTTTGTGAATTGTACTTCCTGCATATTAGGTTTTTGAACACAACATGTATAAATACAATTTATCATTTTCATTATCCGAGTTGCCGAAAAATTCTAATCGAGCTCCACAACACATTTTACCGTTTGATAAAAAAGTCAAGGAAATAGTTTCGCTATTGGGTGGTGTAAAATAAATGCCATAGAGCTCGCCATCATATTCTGCTTTACCGAATGCGTTTTTCGGAAAACGAGTGTTGTGGATAGTATATTTCCATTCATATATTTCAGCAATATCTTTTACTTCCTCTATCATTGCTTCCAATGAAGATTCTTTTTTGAAACTACCGCTATAATTAATACTTAATCCCATATTTTAACTCTTTTAGTTTAACATATATACTTGGACACTTTGTCCAAGTATATGTCCAAGTTTGATGTTTTTTTATTCAAATTTATAATTAGTTCGACATCA
>CANCPZ010000011.1 GCA_947380175.1 Bacteroidota bacterium
AAGTATTATATCTGCTGCCGAAATTACAAACTCAGATGCAATACATCCAGGTTATGGATTCTTATCTGAAAATGCAAAATTTTCAAAAATTTGTCAAGAACACAATATAAAATTTATTGGTGCTTTACCTGAAATGATTAATTCGATGGGTGATAAGGCATCTGCAAAAGCAACAATGATAGCAGCGGGTGTTCCTTGTGTTCCAGGTTCTGATGGATTATTGGAAAGTGCTGCACAAGCAAAAGAACTTGCACCAAAAGTTGGTTACCCTGTAATTATTAAAGCTACAGCTGGTGGCGGTGGTCGCGGAATGCGAATTGTCTGGAAAGATGAGGATATGGATGCTTTGTACGATTCGGCATTTAAAGAAGCAGAAGCAGCATTTGGAAATGGAGCCATGTATATGGAAAAATATATTGAGGAACCTAGGCATATAGAAATTCAAATTGTAGGTGACCAATATGGAAAAGTTTGTCATTTGTCGGAACGTGATTGTTCAATTCAAAGACGTCATCAAAAATTAACAGAAGAAACGCCATCGCCATTTATGACTCCAGAATTAAGGGAAGCTATGGGTGCGGCGGCAATTAAAGCTGGAATGGCTGTTAAATATGAGGGTGTAGGAACTGTTGAGTTTTTGGTCGATAAGCATAGAAATTTCTATTTCATGGAAATGAACACTAGAATTCAGGTTGAGCACCCAATCACCGAAGAGGTAATCGATTATGATTTAATTCGTGAGCAAATACTGGTAGCTGATGGTGTTCCTATTTCAGGTAAAAATTATTTTCCTCAACAGCATGCTATTGAATGCAGGATTAATGCCGAGGATCCTTTCAACAACTTCAGACCATCTCCTGGTAAAATAGGTAATTTACATACTCCAGGGGGGCATGGTATCCGAGTAGATTCCCATATTTATGCCGGATATACAATTCCTCCAAATTATGATAGTATGATAGCAAAATTAATTACTGTAGCTCAAACAAGGGAGGAAGCAATTGCAAAAATGACACGTGCATTAAGCGAATATGTAATTGAAGGTATTAAAACAACTATACCTTTTCATTTAAAATTGATGAAAGACGAGAACTTCATTAAAGGAAATTACACGACAAAGTTTTTGGAAGATTTTGATATGAATAAGTAAATTTCAAATAATGCTAATTTGCATAAAATAAAAAAAGAGCCAAGAGCTCTTTTTTTATTTTATGCAAATTAAATCAATGTTGAAAAATTATTTTTTATGAATTTCTACTGGAGGTCCTCCTGGAGCAATTTTTGAACCTGATCTTTGGAAATGCTCAATTGGTTTTTCCGTTTTAATGTTATGGCTACCACCACCAGCAACCTCATTTAATTCATTCTCATTTAATTCAACTGATTCTTTTTTTTGGTTTTGATCTGAATTACTCATTTTTTTATAGTTTTTATAGTTTTTAACATTTATGACTAGTTTAACGGCAATATTTAATTAAGGTTACAATTATTATTGAAAAAATAACTGATTTTTTAAGTTTTAGAATAATTTATAGTATAATGTAGCCCCCTGCTTTCTTTTCGTTCTCGGGCTTGTTTAATAATTATATAGGCTACATTAATTAAATTACGTAATTCACACAATTTTGGCGATATCGTTGTTTTTAAATATAAAGCTTCATTTTCCTTATAAAGAATTTCCAATCTATCGAAAGCTCTTTGTAAACGGATGTTTGAACGGACTATTCCAACATAATTAGTCATAATAGCTTGTACCTCTCTTAATGTTTGAATTAATAAAACCATTTCTTCAGGGTGGGCTGTTCCTTCGGCATTCCAATTTGGTATAGAGGAACAAAAATTTACTTTTTCAAAGGTTTCTATTCCATCCATAGCTGCGTGATGAGCGAAGACGATTGCTTCTAATAAAGAGTTTGATGCTAGTCTGTTAGCGCCATGCAAACCTGTTGATGAGCATTCACCTATGGCGTACAAACGATTGATACTGCTTTTTCCTTTTTTATCAACCTTTATACCTCCGCACATATAATGAGCTGCAGGTAATACAGGAATAAAATCTGTCGTCATATTAATTCCTATTGATAAACATTTTTGATAAATGTTAGGAAAATGTTTTATTAAGCCTTCTTTATCCAAATGTCGACAATCTAAATAAACATAGTCATCGCCACGTGATTTCATTTCGTTATCAATTGCACGAGCTACGATATCGCGTGGAGCTAAGGATTTTCGGACATCGTATTTTTGCATAAATTCATTACCATCAATTGTTTTCAATATTCCTCCAAAACCACGTACAGCTTCTGAAATAAGAAACGAAGGGTTTTCTGATGGGTTATATAACGAAGTAGGATGAAATTGATAAAACTCCATCCCATCAATTTTCCCTTTTGCCCGATACACCATTGCTACACCATCTCCAGTAGCAATATATGGATTTGTAGTAGTTGCGTATACATTACCAGCACCACCGGTAGCCATTAAAATGGTTTTTGATAAAATCGTTTCAATGGTATTTTTTTTTAAATTCAATACATAGGCCCCATAACATTCTATATCTTTTGTACGACTATTTACTTCAATATCCAAATGGTGTTGCGTTAACACATCGATTGCAAAATGATGATCTAAAATTTCTATATTGGGATGTGTATGAACAGCCGCCAATAACGCTCGTTCAATTTCAAAACCAGTATTGTCTTTATGATGCAAGATACGATGTTCGGAGTGACCTCCTTCTTTTGCCAAATCATAATTGCCACTGGTTGTTTTATCAAATTTTGCACCCCATTCAATCAGTTCGTTAATACGTTCGGTAGATTCAGTAATTACCATATTAACTATATCTTCGTCACAAATTCCATCACCAGCAATTAACGTATCTTCAATGTGTTTTTTGTACGAATCTGGACTGTACATAACGGCAGCTATTCCGCCTTGTGCATATTTGGTATTACTTTCATCTTCATTGGCTTTTGTAATCATACACACCTTTCCATATGGCGCAACCTTTAATGCGTAGCTCAATCCTGCAATGCCTGAACCTATAATTAAAAAATCTGTTTTTTTGCTCATGATTTCATTTAAGATAAAAATATCAAATTTAAATACGAATAAATATTATAAACAAATGTAAAATGCTTTTTTGTAACTTCGCATGGATTATTTAAATCGCTCAAAATTAAGAAAAGATGGATGCATTAGTTAAAAAGCCAACTATTATATATGCCGAAAGCACACCAAATCCAGCTTCAATGAAATTTGTTGCTAATCGTTTTTTAGTCGAAAATGGTGCTACCGCTCAATATCTTACAAAAGAAGAAACTCAAGGTTCGCCACTTGCTGCTGAGCTATTTAATTTTCCTTTTATAAAAGCTGTTTTTTTGGCTGCTAATTTTGTTACTATTACTAAAACAGAATCAGTTTATTGGGAAGATGTCACCTTAGAGCTACGGGACTTTTTGCGTATTTACATTAGCGAAGGGAATGCAATAATTAACGAATTGCCAAAAACAGAAATGCCGATTGATAATACCTTTACTCAAAAAAAAGAAGTATTTACAGAACATACGGCCCCTGTTTCAGAGATTGAAGTGAAAATTGTTGAAATACTTGAACAGTATATACGCCCTGCTGTTGAAGGTGATGGAGGAAGTATTACATTTACTAGCTTTATTGATGGCGTTGTTACCGTTCAAATGCGAGGCGCCTGCAGTGGTTGTCCTTCGTCTACTATTACTTTAAAAGCTGGTATAGAAGGATTGCTTAAACGTATGATTCCAGAAGTAAAAGAAGTAATTGCTGAGGCAATGTAAAAATATACTGACCTATAAGAATTATATTTTACTGATAAATATTCACGACCCGCTTTATTGGTTATTGAAAATTGGTGTATTAGAATTTTTATTTGTAATTAGGTTCTGGATGTTTAATGTCTACTGAAGTAGTTTGTTTTTCCTCGTTCTTCTTCGAAAAAAAACGTTTTTGGTTAAGAATAATAATCCCAACAGCAATACTTATGGAGGTATCTGCAAAGTTGAAAACTGGACGAAAGAAAACTAATTCTTCATTTCCCCAAAAAGGGAACCACGCAGGGTAATGCCCCTCGATAATTGGGAAATAAAACATGTCAACCACTTTACCATGCAGAAATGATGAATATCCACCAGCTTCAGGCATGAAGGTAGCAATGCCAAAATTGCTATCGCTGAATATTACACCATAAAAAACGCTGTCAATAATATTTCCAAGGGCACCTGCAAAAATCAAAGCAATACAAATGATATATAATTTGTCTTCCTTTTTTTTTGTTATACTCCATAAATACCAACCAATAGCGCCAATAGCAATAATTCTGAATGCGCTGAGGAATAGTTTTCCGAATTGTCCTCCAAACTCCATTCCATAAGCCATTCCATTGTTTTCTGTAAAATGGATGATAAACCAATTTCCTGCAATATGATTTTCTTCCCCTAAAAAAAAATGGGTTTTAATGTATATTTTAATAAGCTGGTCAATCAGCAACACCAAAAAAATAATAATCAGAGGTTTTTTCACAAATACGAATTTAAATTTTATGCAAAAATAAAGAAAGGTTACACATTGGTAACCTTTCTTTATAAATAGTTTTTTAAAAAATGAATTAATTACTCTTATCAAGTTTTGCTTCAATAGCTAAAGTAGCATGAGGCACACTTTTTAAACGTTCTTTTGGAATTAATTTTCCAGAAGCACGGCAAATTCCATATGTTTTATTTTCGATGCGGATCAGAGCATTTTGTAAATTTTGAATAAACTTCTCCTGGCGACCAGCCAAATGAGCTGTTTCTTCTTTTGACAGAACATCAGAACCATCTTCTAATAGTTTAAAAGTAGGAGAAGTGTCATCAGTGCCATGATCATCTTTGTGAGAAAGGGTGCTTTTTAATAATTCAAAATCTTTTTGTGCGTCGCCTAGTTTTTTTAAAATCAATTCTTTAAATTCTTTTAATTCCGAATCATTATAACGAGTACGAGTATCTGTATTAACATGAGGAACCGGAGTTGGGCCTAATGGTTTACGAATAGAAGGTGTTTTGTATTCCACAATCATTGGTAACTCATCAGTTGAATCAACTTCGATTGTAGGTTTGTTTTCTAGTTTCTGCTTAACTATAGGTGCTGTTTTCTTTTCGGTTGGCGCCAAATTTTTAGTAACAATTTTTTTAGGTGCTGCTTTTAAAACCTCTTTTTTAATAACTTTAACAAGAGGTTTTACAATTGCTTTTAGACTAGCTTTTTTTGCAATTACTTTTTTTGTAACAACTTTTTTAATTGTTTGAGTAGGCTTTTTAGCAACCACTTTTTTTACAACCGCTTTTTTAGCAACCGCTTTTTTAGCTGCCACTTTTTTTACAGGTTTAGCAACTTTTTTAGAAACAATTTTTTTAGCAACAACTTTTTTAGGTGCAACCTTTTTAGCTATTACTTTTTTTACAATTTTTTTAGCTACTACTTTTTTTACAGGTTTTGCAACTTTTTTAGTAACCGTTTTTTTGATAGGTTTAGCTACTATTTTTTTAGCGGCTACTTTTTTTGCAGGCCTTTTCGCTACCGCTTTTTTAATAGGTTTAACCGCTTTTTTTGCCGGCTTGCCTTTTTGCGCTTTTTTAGCCATTTTTAATTGGTGTTAGTTTAATTTAGTAATTGAAATTGAAGTTTTAATTTCATCGTCTAATTCAATCTCATAGCTATTTGTAGCTAATACATTTTCAACAAGCTCTAGAGATGAAGCTAAAATTTCTGCGCAAATATAGTTCAAATTATTATTTATGGCAGAATTTATAGCAGAATTTCTTTGGATTTGCACTTCAATTCGATCAGTTACTTCCAAATTACATTCTTTTCGAAGATTTTGAATTCGATTAACAAGTTCTCGAGCTAATCCTTCTTCTCTTAATTCAGTTGTAATTGTTACATCAAGTGCAACTGTTAATTGCCCTGAATTGGATACTTTCCAACCAGGAATATCTACCGGAATAATTTCAACATCTTCAGCATCCAAAATAATTGTATCTCCATCAAATTTCATTTCGAAATTCCCCATTTTTTCTATCCCGGAGATAATTCCTGCTCCGTTTTCGTTTGCAAATGTTTGCACAGATTTCATGTGCTTTCCACATTTTTTACCTAATGTTTTAAAGTTCAGTTTCAGGTTTTTAACAATCTGAGTTTGCGATTCATTAACTAAATCAAGATTTTTTACATTTACTTCTGATAAAATTAAATCCTTAACTGCTTCAATTTTTGCTTTATAGGAATCATCTAAAATAGGAATCTGAATTCTGTTCAAAGGTTGACGAACACGTATGTTTTCTTTTTTACGAATTGACAATACCATTGAAGAAATTTTTTGAGCTAATTCCATTCGTTCTTCTAGATTTTTATCAATTAAAAAAGTATCGGAAATAGGAAAATTACTTAAATGGATTGATTCTGCTTTTTCGCGTCCAGTAACCGAATTTAAGTCGGAGAACAAGCGATCCATAAAGAAAGGAGCAATTGGTGCCGAAAGTTGAGCAATCACCTCTAAACAACGATAAAGGGTTTGGTAAGCAGCAATTTTATCCTGCGAGTAATCGCCTTTCCAGAAACGTCTTCTGCATAAGCGAACGTACCAGTTACTCAAATGTTCGTCAACAAAGCTTTCTATCAATCTGCCTGCGCGGTGTGGTTCATAGTCAGCGTAGGCATCATCCACTTTTTTAATCAATGTGTTGAGTTCGGAAATAACCCAACGATCAATTTCTGCTCGGTCAAGCATTGGAATCTCTGCTTCCGAATAGATGAATCTATCAACATTTGCATAAAGAGAAAAGAATGAATAAGTATTGTGTAATGTGCCAAAAAACTTTCGCTGAACCTCTGTTATTCCTTCGATATCAAATTTTAAATTATCCCAGGGAGCTGCATTGGTAATCATATACCATCGTGTGGCATCAGGGCCATATTTTTCAATTGTTGTAAATGGATCTACAGCGTTACCTAAACGCTTACTCATTTTTTGTCCGTTTTTATCCAATACCAAACCGTTACTGACAACATTTTTGAAAGCTATCGAATCAAAACACATAGTGCCAATTGCGTGGAGTGTAAAAAACCAACCACGCGTTTGATCTACTCCTTCAGCAATAAAATCGGCAGGAAAATATTTCTTTTGATCGATTAATTCTTTATTCTCGAATGGATAATGCAATTGTGCATATGGCATAGCTCCACTATCAAACCAAACATCAATTAAATCGGGTTCACGAAAAAGTTTTTTGCCATTGCGTTCCAATACAATTGTATCTGCGTATGGCTTGTGTAAGTCGAATGTGTTGTAGTTTTTAGTGCTGTTATCACCAGGTACAAAATTACTTAATGGGTTATTTTGCATCGTACCTTTTGCTACTGCATTTTCTATTTCTTTTTTAAGCTCTTCGGCTGAGCCTATGCATATTTGCTCCGTTTTATCCTCGCTTGTCCAGATTGGAATTGGAATACCCCAAAAGCGCGAACGCGATAAATTCCAATCATTTAAGTTTTCTAACCAATTCCCAAAACGGCCTGTTCCCGTAGATTCGGGTTTCCAATTGATTGTTTTGTTTAATTCAATCATTCGGTCTTTGTAATCAGTGGTTTTGATAAACCAAGAGTCCAAAGGGTAATACAAAACAGGTTTATCAGTTCTCCAACAATGTGGATAGCTGTGCTCGTATGACTCTTTTTTAAAGAGCTTGCCTTCTTCTTGTAATTTTAAAACTATTCTTTCGTCAACACTTAAGTAAGCTTTTAGCTCTTTTATTTTCCCCGATGATTCTAATACTTTTTTCTGATGATGGTATTCAACTTCTTTTTCTTCATCACTTAAATAAGCTTCTTTTACATATTCTTCACCAAATAAAAATACACCATCTTTTATTTCGGGTAAAAATTTACCACGCTTATCAACCAATGTTAAGGAGCCGATTTTGTTTTGCTTAGCAACTCTAAAATCGTCCGCACCAAAACTAGGAGCGATATGCACAATGCCTGTTCCATCTTCGGTTGTAACAAAATCACCAATAATAACGCGAAATGAATCGCCATCGGTTGGTTGAGTAAATGGCATTAGTTGTTCGTATTTTATATTTTCTAAATCAACACCTTTAAATTCTGAAATAACTTTAAAAGGAATCGCTTTATCTCCTGGCTTGTAATCTTCGAATTTTAATTCCTTGTTTTTTTCTAAAAAATGTTTCCCTACTAATTCTTTTGCAAGAATTACGTTTATTAATGAATGAGAAAAAGGATTGAAGGTTTTAACTAAAATATAATCAATGTTTTTGCCTACGGCTAGTGCTGTGTTAGAAGGTAGGGTCCACGGAGTAGTCGTCCAAGCAAGAAAGTAAACATCACCATCAACCTTAAATTTAGAGCTATCCAAAATTTTAAATTGCGCAACGGCTGTTCTGTCTTTCACATCTCTATAACATCCTGGCTGATTTAGCTCATGAGTTGAAAGCCCTGTTCCAGCTGCCGGAGAATAAGGCTGAATTGTAAAACCCTTATAAATAGAACCTTTAGAATATAAGTTATTCAACAGCCACCAAACCGATTCGATGTAACGGTTGTCGTAAGTAATATACGGATTCCCCATATCTACCCAATAGCCCATTTTTTCAGTAACATCAGCCCATACATCCGTATATTTCATTACATCTTTTCTGCAGGCAATGTTATATTCCTCAACAGTTATTTTTGTGCCAATATCCTCTTTTGTAATCCCTAAAGCCTTTTCAACACTTAATTCTATTGGTAATCCATGTGTATCCCATCCTGCTTTACGTTTTACCTGAAACCCTTTTTGTGTTTTGTATCGACAAAAAATATCTTTAATTGAACGAGCCATTACATGGTGTATACCAGGTAGCCCATTCGCACTCGGAGGTCCTTCATAAAAAACAAAAGGTGCTTTTCCTTCACGCGAAGTGATTGATTTTTGGAAAGTATTATTTGCGTCCCAAGATCTTTGTACGTCCTTAGCGGTTTGTGAAAGATTAAGATTCGTATATGTTTTGTAATGTATGCTCATAATTTTAAATAGTTGCAATTACTTTTAATTCGATTGCTATTGGTGTTGGCAAACAGTTAATTTCAATAGTAGTTCGGCAAGGCTGGTTGTCTTTGAACCATTCAGCATAAACACGATTGTACGTTTCAAAATCATCTTTCATATTGGTTAAAAAAACTTGTACATCTACAATGTTATCCCAGCTACTACCGGCATCTTCCAAGATGTATTTAATATTTTGGAAGACACATTTACATTGTGTTTCAATATCATACGAAACGATTTTCCCATTTTCATCTAGCTCTACTCCAGGTATTTTTTTAGATCCTCGTTCACGTGGTCCCACTCCCGAAAGGAATAGTAAATTTCCTACTTTACGTGCATGCGGGTAAGCTCCAACTGGTTCAGGTGCTTTGCTCGAATTTACTCTGTCTTCAGCCATTGATTTGTTTTTTTTAGGAGTGCAAATATAGAATTATCGCAGGAGAAAAACAATAGCACTTTTCCCTTATAAATTATATTAAATTATAACAAAAGAATTAGCTTATTTTGTAGAAAAAAATATGGTTCCAAAAAAAAATCAACATATTTTAATTCTTGGTTTTGTATGGCCTGAACCTAATTCATCAGCAGCAGGAAGTCGAACACTACAATTAATTGAGCTTTTTCAATTACAAGGGTGGAAGGTTACATTTGCTAGTGCAGCTGCGGATAGTGAATATATGGTCGACCTAAATAATTTGGGTGTTAACAAAGTTCGTATTGAATTAAATAATACAAGTTTTGATACGTTTATTGCCCATTTACAACCTACAATTGTTCTATTTGACAGGTATATTATTGAAGAGCAATTTGGTTGGCGAGTAGCTGAAAATTGCCCGAATGCATTGCGGATATTAGATACAATTGATTTACATTGTTTAAGGCTTGCGAGACAAAAAGCATTTAAAGAAAATGTAAAGTTTGATCCCTCGTTTTTAATGTCGGATAATGCTAAGCGAGAAATAGCAAGTATTTACCGTTGCGATATTTCTTTAATAATTTCGGACTATGAAATGAAATTACTTCAAAATTATTTTAAAATAGATAAATTATTATTGCATTATATACCCTTTATGCTTAATCCAATTGATGAAAAAATCATTTCTAGTTGGCAATCTTTCGAAACTCGAAAACATTTTATTACCATTGGTAATTTTTTACATGAACCTAATTGGGACGCTGTACGATATTTAAAACAAGATATTTGGCCTGAAATTAGAAAAGAATTGCCTGAAGCTGAATTACATATTTATGGTGCATATCTTTCTCAAAAAGTAAATGAATTACACAACCCTAAAGAAAGATTTTTTATTAAAGGAAGAGCTTTTGATGCAAAGGAAGTGGTGTCTAAAGCAAAAGTTTGTTTAGCTCCCTTACGTTTTGGTGCAGGTATAAAAGGTAAATTAATTGAAGCAATGCAAAGTGGCACGCCAAGCGTAACAACTGATATTGGTGCTGAAGGTATGCATGGCACCTATGAGTGGAATGGCGAAATAATAAATGATCTTTCAAGTTTTGTAAATGCGGCTATAAAACTTTATACAGATAAAACGTTTTGGCAAAAGTCGCAGGGAAATGGGGTAACAATTGTTAATAAATTTTATTCGAAAAAAACACCTGGCAATGAGTTCATAAATCAACTATTACAAGTACAAAATAACCTAAATAATCATCGATTAAATAATTTTGTTGGAGCTATGTTAATGCATCATACTATGGCAGGAACAAAATACATGGCAAAATGGATTGAAGGGAAAAATAACATTTCATAAACCATTAATCTAATTTCAGTTCAATAAATTGTTTGTAAACTACTTATTATGATTTTTTGTATCTTTGTCCAAGTTCTTTATTTACTTATCAAGAAAGGCGGAGGGACAGACCCTTTGATGCCTTAGCAACCTTCTGCAAAGAAACGGTGCTAATTCCTGACTCGCAAAATCGCGAGTACAGATAAGTCAGAGTATTTTTTTGAAAACGACATACAATCAAAATAATTAACTCCTCTGACTTTAAAAAAGTTGGAGGAGTTTTTTTATGTAGTAAAATGTTTAATTAGAAAATTAAAGGATGTATTTTTTTAAAATATTTCAAACAATTTTATTCTTTAAATAAATTTTAGTTTATGAGTGATATAAGAAAAGAATTAGAAAAACGAGTTTTGGTAATTGATGGTGCAATGGGTACTATGATTCAGCAATATAAGCT
The DNA here is from genome assembly GCA_947380175.1 of Bacteroidota bacterium. Lineage (GTDB taxonomy): Bacteria > Bacteroidota > Bacteroidia > 2-12-FULL-35-15 > 2-12-FULL-35-15 > 2-12-FULL-35-15. The sequence goes on from CANCPZ010000011.1 coordinate 11,324, forward strand.
CGAAGAAAAGGATTTTAGAAATAAACGATTTGCTGATTTTCACAAAGATTTGAAAGGCAATAACGATTTGCTTTCTATTACTCAACCACATATTATAAAAGCTATTCATAAAGAGTATTTAAAAGCGGGTGCTGATATTATTGAAACCAATACATTTAGCGGTACAACCATTGGTATGGCTGATTATGATATGCAAGATTTAGCTTATGAATTAAATTATGAATCAGCTAAAATTGCTAAACAAGCAATACAGGAATTTTACATAGAATTTCCTGAGTTTGCTTCTATTCCAAAATTTGTTGCAGGTGCAATTGGTCCAACTAACCGTACTCTTTCATTGTCACCAAATGTAAATGATCCAGGTTATCGCGCTGTTACATTTGACGAAATGGTAATTGCCTATACCGAACAAGTAAAAGGATTAATCGACGGAGGCGCTGATTTATTACTGATAGAAACAATTTTTGATACATTAAACGCAAAAGCTGCATTGTTTGCAATTCAAAATTATTGCGAAAAAATAAATAGAAAAATGCCTGTAATGGTTTCAGGAACAATAACAGATGCAAGTGGCAGAACCTTATCTGGACAAACAACAGAAGCCTTTTTAAATTCTGTTTCACATGTTGATTTGTTAAGTGTAGGACTGAACTGTGCTTTAGGTGCCAAAGATATGCGTCCTTACCTTGAAGAGCTTTCAGTAAAATCACCTTTTTATGTTAGCGCATATCCAAATGCAGGATTGCCTAATCAGTTCGGTGAATATGATGAAGATGCTCATACAATGGGTCACCAGATAGAAGATTTTTTGCAAGCGGGATTTATAAATATTGTAGGAGGTTGTTGTGGCACAACACCTGATCACATTAAACGCATTGCTGAATTGGCAAAAAATGCTACTCCTCGCAAAAGACCTCAAGCTGATACACTTATGCATTTAAGTGGTTTAGAGCCCTTGACTGTTCGCCCAGAAAGTAATTTCTTAAATGTTGGTGAGCGAACAAATGTAACAGGATCTAAAAAATTTCTTCGTTTAATTAATGTAGGTAATTACGAAGAAGCTCTTTCCATTGCTAAAGAGCAGGTTGATGGTGGAGCACAAGTAATTGATGTAAATATGGATGAAGGAATGTTGGATGGAGAAGCGGCCATGACAAAATTTTTAAATCTGATTGCCGCAGAGCCCGATATTTCTCGAGTGCCAATAATGATTGATTCTTCTAAATGGAGCGTTATTGAAGCTGGTTTAAAATGTGTTCAAGGTAAAGCAATTGTAAATTCAATTTCCTTAAAAGAAGGCGAAGAAAAATTTATTGAATACGCGCATAAGGTAAAACAATATGGAGCTGCTTTAATTGTTATGGCTTTTGATGAGCAAGGGCAAGCAGATACACTAGATCGTAGAAAAGAAATATGTAAACGCGCTTACGATATTTTAGTTGACAAAGTAAAATTTCCTCCACAAGATATTATTTTTGATCCAAACATTTTTCCGGTTGCAACCGGAATGGAAGAACACCGTTTGAATGCACTCGACTTTTTTAATGCAACAAAATGGATTAAAGAAAATTTGCCTTATGCAAAAGTAAGCGGCGGAGTTAGCAATGTTTCATTTTCTTTTAGAGGTAACGATCACGTTCGCGAAGCAATTCATTCTTCATTTTTATACCATGCTATAAAAGCAGGCATGGATATGGGGATTGTAAACCCTGCACAGTTAGTAGTTTATGATGATATCGAAAAAAAATTACTTGAGCTTGTAGAAGATGTTTTGCTGAATAGACGAGATGATGCTACAGAAAGACTAGTAGAACATGCCGAATCATTGAAAGGTATTACCAAAGAGAAAACAGAAAAAGATGAAGCATGGCGAAAAGGTACTGTTGAAGAGCGTTTGAGTTATGCCTTAGTAAAAGGTTTGGTTGAACATATTGATGCAGACACCGAAGAAGCATTTCGAAAATTAGGACGTCCTTTAAATGTAATCGAAGGTCCATTGATGGATGGGATGAATGTAGTGGGTGATTTATTTGGAAATGGAAAAATGTTTTTACCTCAGGTGGTGAAAAGTGCACGTGTAATGAAAAAAGCGGTGGCTTATCTAGAACCTTATCTGCAAGCAGAAAAAGAAGCAAATAAATTAGCAGGCATTGTTGGAGATGGGCGGCAGAATGCTGGTAAAATTTTAATGGCAACAGTTAAGGGTGATGTACATGATATTGGAAAAAATATTGTTGGTGTTGTATTAGCTTGTAACAATTATGAAATTATTGATTTGGGTGTAATGGTTTCGGCTGATAAAATTTTGGAAGAAGCAAAAAAACACAATGTTGATATCATAGGATTAAGTGGATTAATTACCCCCTCGTTGGACGAGATGGTTCATGTTGCTAAAGAGATGGAGCGTTTAGGTTTTAAAATTCCATTATTAATTGGTGGTGCAACAACTTCTAAGGTTCATACTGCTGTAAAAATTGCACAAAATTATTCAGGACCTGTTGTACATGTCAACGATGCAAGCAAGTCGGTGCCAGTTGCTAGTAGCTTGATTTCAGATGAATTGCGCCATGCTTTTATGATTGACATTAAAAAAGATTATGATCGTGTTCGTGAGCAAAATAAAAATGCACAATCACAAAATAAATTTATTTCTATTGAAGAGGCTAGAGCAAATAAATTTCCAATCGATTGGTCAAAAACAGAAATTGTAAAACCTACATTTGTTGGAAATAAAGTATTTACTGATTATCCATTAACTGAACTAGTTGATTATATTGATTGGACGCCATTCTTCATTTCCTGGGAAATGAAAGGTTCGTATCCTAAAATTTTGAAAGATCCAACTCGTGGTAAAGAAGCAAGTAAATTGTTTGCTGATGCGCAGGCGATGTTGAAAAAAATTGTAGATGAAAAATGGCTGAAAGCAAATGCAGTTATTGGTATTTATCCTGCAAAAGGAAATGGTGATGATGTAGTGGTTTTTGAAGATGAAAAAATGGCAAATGTGAAAACTATTTTCCATTCATTACGCCAACAAACAAAAAAACCTGCAGGGCAGTATAATGTTGCACTGTCTGATTTTGTTAATCCGAATAATTTGGATTATATAGGTTCTTTTGCTCTCACAACAGGCATTGGAATAGATGAATATGTTGCACGTTTCGAAAAAGAACACGATGATTATTCTGCTATTATGTTAAAAGCTTTAGCAGATAGACTTGCAGAAGCATTTGCTGAGTTGCTGCATAAAAAAATCCGTAAAGAATTATGGGGCTATGCAAAAAATGAGGATTTTAAAAATGAGGATTTAATTAAAGAAGAATATGCGGGTATTCGACCAGCTCCTGGCTATCCGGCACAACCTGATCATACCGAAAAGCTAACTATTTGGAAGTTGTTGGATGTGAAAAAAAATACAGGAATACTTTTAACAGAGAGTTTAGCAATGATTCCAACTGCTGCTGTTAGTGGGTTGTATTTTGCACATCCACAATCGCATTATTTTGGAATAGGTAAAATAGCAAAAGATCAGATTGAGGATTATGCAAAACGTAAAGGGACGAGGATTGAAGAGCAGGAAAAATGGTTAGGACCAAATTTAGCATACTAAAAATCTGCTTCCATTTTGTGAGCAGATTTTTAGTATTGATTTAATCAATTTCTTTCCAAATTTGCCAAACATAACTGAAGTTGATTTATATTTCCTAAAATGGAATAGTTGCTATACCTACCAATATCTCCAAAATCAATAGTTAAAATCGACTCTTCGATTGAGATTTTATTCTTTCCAACGGAGTTATATTTATTTATATCGGATTTTAAATCCGATAACAATTTTATTCCTATTCCGTTTTCAAAAAAGCGATTACCTAAATTCCCCTCTTCTATAAAAATGCCTTGCTCTTCAAAATTTGATGGTATATATTTTTGGCCAATCGCATTTTCAATAATCATGCTTTTAATTTGATCACATTTAGTATTAATGCCATCAATCAATTTTTTTCTGGCAGTTGAATCGTTCATCTGTTTTTGCAAATTAGCTAATAGTTTTTCACTTTGAATATAGGTGTACATTTTAATTTGCAATTGCTTTTTTGCTGGTCTAGTATTTATTAATGTAAATTGTAAGATTATGACCATCACCAACAATATAGAGGAAGTAATTGTATTCACTTTCGTTTCGGGTTTGCGTATACCTGTAAAAAAATAAATTGGTAAAAAAACAAAAGAGGCGAGTGATATGGAAGAAAATAAAAGCAAATCAGCTCCTGGCCAGTGCATTACTTTGAAGAGAACGAAGTTGCAAAATAATATCCCTACAAGTGTTCCAAGAATAAGGACTAGTTTGTCTGCCATAGCACTAATTTCTTTATTTTTTAATATTGCCATTAGTGGAAGAAATACTAAACTGGAAATTATAATCCCGAGTGCCAATAAAACACCTGCTCCAGGCCAGTGCATTATTTTAAAAAGTGAACCCATTATTAGTATTGCAACGGAAACTGTGCCGCTTACTGTCATTGATTTTTTCATAGCATAATAGTTTTTAAAGGTTAATAATAAGATGGTTTCTTCTTCTATTTCTTTCAATTCCTTTTTAAAAAATTTGGGAATTGTTTTTTGATAGAAATTTTCAAAGTTGCCATCCGGTTCAAGTTCGCATTCAATTACACAACAAATATGATCCAGAAGGTTTAACTGCAGGTCCTCCATCTCAACACCGCGATGTTTGATATCGTTGAGAATAAAATCTATTTGTTCTTCACTCAATGCGTACATTATCCTACTTGTGGTTTTATGTCAAGTAAAAATTTCATTGTATTTATATAGTCAATAAATTCATTCACTTTTTCATTTGCGTTCTTTTTTCCTTTTGGAGTAAGTGTGTAATATTTTCTTACGCGTTTTCCGATATTTATAACTTCGGCCGAAACAATCCCTTCTTTTTCTAAAGCATGAAGAGTTGGATAAAGCGCACCTTCGGTAATTTGAATTTTGTTACTTGTTAATTCTTTTACTTTAAGAGTAATTTCATAACCATACATTTGCTTTGTCTCTGATAACAATTTTAAAACAATTGTTTTTAAAGTGCCTTTTATGAGTTCTGATGAATACATTTTATAAATTTGTTGGTGAATACATAACGCAAAGATACATAAGAATATTATGTATTTATTAATTATGTATATAAAATAATTGTAATAAGCTGAATATCAATTGAATTAATTTATAAAAATCAATGAGTGAAAGTAAATTAGAACGAATTCAACAACTTCAAAAACTTTTAAAAATTGAACGCGATGAAGATTTTGAACAGTACAAGCAACATTTTTCACGTAATAATATCAATTATCGCAAAGAGCATGGAGTTACCTGGTATCCGCTTGTTATTACCAATATTGAAATTGGATTAGGCGAATACCTTGCTATTGATATCGAACGAACTACAAATCACAATGAGCCACACCAGTTTTCGGGAGGTAAAATTGCATCACTTTTTTCTAATGCGCATCAAGATTCACAACCAATAAATGGTACCGTAAAAGTACTTGGTCAAAATAAGTTGCGGTTTTCTTTAACTGTTGACGAATTGCCAGATTGGTGTCATGATGGTAAGCTTGGAATCAATTTATTATTTGATGAAACAAGTTACAATGAAATGAATATTGCATTAGAGAAAGTTAACTCTGCAACAAATAATCGTTTGGCTCACTTGCGTGATGTTATGTATAAAATAAAACTTCCTCAATTTGAAAAGCTTGACGAATCATTATGTATTGCAGGTTTAAATCAATCACAAAATTTGGCAGTACAAAAAATAGTTGCAGCTAAAGATATTGCTATTATTCATGGTCCACCAGGTACGGGAAAAACAACAACCCTGGTTCAAGCAATCCGACAAACATTAATGTCGGAAAAGCAAGTGTTGGTTTGTAGTTCCAGTAATACAGCCGTTGATTTATTGACTGAAAAATTGCATCGAGAAGGAATAATAGTGTTGCGATTAGGCAACCCTGCGCGTATTTCAGAAGAAGTATTGATGAATACATTAGATGCAAAAGTGGCAGCACATCCATCCTCCAAAGAGTTAAAAAGTTATCGCAAAACAGCCGAAGAATATTTTAGAATGGCGGGAAAATATAAACGAACATTTGGAAGAGAGGAACGGGAACAACGTCAATTGTTTTATCAAGAAGCCCGGAAAATATTAAATGATGCACGTGTTTTAGAAGATTATATCATCAGCGAACAATTTAATAAAGCACAAGTTATTGCTTGCACTCCTGTTGTATCATCAGGTAGGATGATGCGTGATAAATATTTTACTACAGTGTTTATAGATGAAGCTGCACAAGCATTAGAGCCAATGACTTGGATTCCAATCACGCGAAGTAATAGGGTGATTTTTGCCGGTGACCACTTTCAATTACCACCAACAGTTAAATCAAAAAAAGCAGAAGCCGGTGGTTTAAAAGACACATTGTTTGAGCAATGCATGTACATTGATAACGTATCGATAATGCTCACAACTCAATATCGAATGCATGAACACATTATGAATTTTTCGAATCAAAAATTTTATCAAGGTAAATTAATAGCCGACAATTCTGTAAAAAATACTCTTTTGAGTTTTAATGAAAATGAAATTTTATTAAACACACCCATTGATTTTATTGATACTGCAGGTTGTGGGTATAATGAAATTGTAAATTCCGAAAGTTTGAGTATCGCAAATCCTGAAGAAGCACAATTGCTTATAAAGCATTTAAAATTAGTATTAGAACAATATTATCAAACCAATAAAACTGAAAAACGAATTACAATTGGTTTAATTTCTCCTTACAAAGAGCAAGTGCAATACTTAACAACTAAAATTGCTGAAGACGAAGATTTACAAAAATATAAATCACAAATTGCTATAAAAACAGTGGATGGTTTTCAAGGGCAAGAACGCGACATAATATATATTAGTTTGGTAAGAAGCAATGATCAAAAAGAAATAGGTTTTTTAAATGATATTAGAAGAATGAATGTTGCACTTACTCGTGCAAAAAAGAAATTGGTTGTAATTGGTGATAGCTCAACACTTGCCAATCAATCATTTTATAAAGATTTTATGGATTATGCTGATTCAATTGGTGCTTACAAATCGGCTTGGGAGTTTATTGGTTATGAATAAATTAGCAGAGATAAATTTTTATAACTACCCATGCTTAATCTTAAAAATCAAAATGGTTAATGCTAATGAAAATGTTAGCGCATTAGCAACAATAATTGGTGCTTCGCCTAACATGATTCCATAAATAAGCCAACAAAATATCCCAAACGTAAAAATGATATACATGATTAGTGAAATGCCCTTTGTGTTGCGTGTTTTTAATATCTGAACCACCTGAGGAATAAATGATGCTGTGGTGCAGGTTGCGGCAAACAATCCGATTATTGTTGTAAGATTCATATTTATTTTTTTACAAAACTACTCATTTTCAGTAATTAAAATCATTCTGTAATAATTCATCCAATCAATTGGATTGTTTAAATTTGCGCTCATGAAAATAAAAGAACTTTTTATAACCTTCATTATTTTTTTTACAGCTTATTCAATTGTTATTGCTCAAGAACCGCCTAAATTGCTTCAGTCTTTAACATTAGAACAGTGTATTGATTTTGCTTTAAAGAATAATATTCAGGTAAAACAGTCCGAATTAAATACCGAATTATCTCAAATAAATTTAACTCAAAGCGAAGTTAATATACTCCCTTCCTTAAACGGAAATGCTTCACATAGTTATAATACAGGAAATACCGTTGATAGATTTACAAATCAATTTCATTCGGAAACTGTTTTGTCTCAAAACTTTTCATTGAGTTCTGATGTTACAATTTTTAATGGATTGCAAACAATTAATACTATTAAACAAAATAATTACAACTTAAAGGCAAGTAGGTTAGATGTTGATAAAATGAAAAATGATATTTCCTTAAGCATTGCAAATGCCTACTTGCAAATATTATTTAATTACGAAATTGTTGATAATGCGCGTAATCAAATCGGATTAACCTTAGCACAAGTTGAAAGAACAAAAAAATTACTAGATGTAGGAAGTGCTGCAAAGGGAACATTGCTTGATATTCAAGCTCAGTTAGCTTCCGAAGAATTAAATTTAACAAATGCTCAAAATCAACTCGACTTATCATTCTTGTCTTTATCGCAGTTAATGAACCTGCCTTCAGCAGATGGATTAAGTATAGCTAAACCAGAATTAACAGTTGGTACTGATTTGTTATTGGAATCTAGTGTTATTCAAATTTATAATACTGCTTTAAGTAATTTACCCGAGATAAAAAGTGCAGAATTTAAAGTGAAAAGTGCTAACAAAGCCATTGATGTCGCTTTTGGAGGGTTAAGTCCTCGTTTAACATTTAATGCTGCATACGGAACTGGTTATTCAGGGGCAAGTCAACAAATACTTAATCAACCTGCATTTCAAGGATATGCACCAAATGGAGATACAACTTCAGCAGGCGATTTGGTATTATCTCCACATTTTTCAAATCCTACTTACGAAAAAAAAACATATGCTAATCAGTATAAAGACAATGTTAATAAGTCATTTGGGTTTTATTTATCTGTTCCGATATTTAATCGTTTTCAAACAAGAACAACTATAGGAAGGGCGAAAATTCAGAAACTCAATGCCGAATTAACTGTTGAATCGACGAAACTTCAAATTCGAAAAAATATTCAACAAGCCTATGCTGATGCTAGTGGGGCATTAAAAAAATATTCATCAACACAAAAAGCTTTGGACGCAATGTTGGAATCATTTAAATATACAGAACAGAAATTTAATGTTGGAATGGTTAATACCAATGATTATAACACAGCTAAAAATAAATTAATAAAAACACAAAGCGATTTATTGCAAGCAAAATACGAATACTTTTTTAAGACAAAAGTGCTTGATTTTTATCAGGGTAAACCATTCAAATTTTAATACTCATCACCTTTTAGAAGGTTTAAGGAGGTTTTAAAAATAAAAAATATGAAAAAAATAATTTGGATAATCATTGCAGGTGTAGTGATATTAGTTTTGGTTTTTTCGTTAAAAAACTGCTCAGGAAACAAATCAATTGCTATTACAACTGAAAAATCACAAAAGAGAAACATCATTGAAATAGTTTCTGCTAATGGAAAAATTCAACCCGAAGTAGAAGTAAAAATAAGTTCGGATGTATCTGGTGAGATTGTTGAGTTGTTCGTAAAAGAAGGTGACCATGTTAAAAAAGGCGATTTGTTATGTAAAATTAATCCGCTTATTTATGAATCGAATTTAAATAGGATGGCTGCAACGCTTAATGTAGCAAAAGCCAATTTTGCAAATTCAAAGGCGCGGTTAGAACAAATGAAGGCTTCATTTACAAATATCGAAGCTTCGTATCAACGTAATAAAAAATTATTCGATCAGGGCGCAATTTCACAATCTGATTTTGATGCTTCAAAAGCGGCATTCAATGCTGCTATTGCTGATGTTAAAGGTGCTGAAGAAAATGTGAATGCATCTGATTTTAACGTAAAAAGTACGGAAGCATCTTTGAAAGAAGCAAATGATAATCTTGCAAAAACAACAATTTTTTCGCCTGTAAATGGTACCATCTCAAGATTAAACAAAGAAAAAGGAGAGCGCGTTGTTGGTACTGCTCAGATGGAAGGCACTGAAATTATGCGTCTTGCAAATTTAAATGAAATGGAAGTTAGTGTTGATGTGAATGAAAACGATATTGTTCGTGTTCACAATGGCGATACATCCTTGATTGAAGTGGATGCATATTTAGATAGAAAGTTTAAAGGCATTGTTACTGAGATTGCAAATTCTGCAAATACAACTGGTGTTACAGCTGATCAGGTTACAAATTTTGTTGTAAAAATCAGGATATTACAGGAATCATATCAGGATTTAATAAATGTAAATAATAATATTGCGCCGTTTAGACCAGGGATGAGTGCTACCGTTGATATACAAACAAAGAAAGCGAAAAATATTATTACAGTACCCATACAGTCGGTTACTACACGGAGTGATAGTAGCGCATTTAATAAAGAAAAAGACATGAAAAACATTGGTGGCAATGATGAAGGCATTGTAATTGAAAATGCAAATGATAAAAAAGAAAAAACGGATGCTAAAGAAGCCCCTAAATTAGAAGAATGTGTTTTTATTTATATGGATGGTAAAGTGAAATTAGTACGAGTAAAAACAGGAATTCAAGATAACAATTATATTGAGATTAAAGAAGGTTTGAAAGAAGGCGATGAAATTGTTTCCGGCCCTTACAGCGCTATATCTAAACAATTGAAGGATGCTACAGAAGTAAAAAAAGTTGACAAAGCGGATTTGTTTACGGCTCCTAAAAAATAATTTTAAAATGCATTAATGAATTAATTACGTATCAAAATTCATTATCAATTTTTAAAACTTTTTATCATGGCACTTATTTTAAATTTAGAAACCTCTACAACCGTATGCAGCGTTTCGCTTGCTAAAGACGGTTGCCTGCTTTCATTCAAAGATCTAAACGGAGATTATTCTCATGCTGAAAATTTAACACTTTTTATTGAAGACGTTTTAAAGCAAGCTAATTTTGGTTTAACCGATGTAGACGCAATTGCTGTTAGTAAAGGGCCTGGCTCATACACAGGTTTGCGAATTGGAGTAAGCACTGCAAAAGGTTTGTGTTACTCATTAGATAAACCGTTAATTGCAATTGATACATTACAATACCTTTCATTAACGCTGTCGCAAAAAGAAGAAAATAATAATGTTCTCTTTTGCCCTATGTTAGATGCTCGAAGAATGGAAGTATATTGCGCAATTTACGATAGATGGAATAATTGTATTAAAGAAACTTCCGCCGAAATTATTGACGAATTTTCCTTCGCTGATTTATTGAAAATTCACAAAATTGTTTTTTTTGGTGATGGTGCTGAAAAATGTAAAAGTGTGTTGTTACAGAATGAAAATTCGATTTTTGTTGATAATGTTTTAACCTCTGGAAAGAGTATGGTTCAGCTATCGGAAAAAGCTTTTTTAAATAAACAGTTTGAGAATGTAGCTTATTTCGAACCCCTATATTTAAAAGATTTTATAGCGGGTAAGAAAAAACAAGCTTAATTAATAAAAGGTATAAGCATACTTAATAATACTTATTGACGAATTTTTATTTTCTCGATTTACTTCTGATTTTGGTAGAGAGTTTGATTCATTAAAAAGATAATTTATTTCATCGGTCAATTCATCATTTTTAAATTTATGTTGTGTAAGTATATTTCCGTTTTTATCATATTCAAAAACAGAATGTTCTCTTATTTCTCCACTATCATTCCTCGTTTTTAAACAGTCAAACATTCTACCACTTTCGTTATACTGATACTTGTTTTCCTGCCGCATCCAACTGACTAAAAAATCATAATTTTCGAAATTTTTATTCCCTTTTTCATCATAATTAATTATTGCTTTTTTATACTCTCTGCCTTCATCATTTAAGCAGCTTTTTTTAATTTGAGTAGGCGAAAGTGTAGTATAAAAAAATGTTTCAGAAGAAATTGTATTTTGAATTCCTAAAATGAAATTATTTTTATTGTTACTAATGTTAGTCTCTTTGCAACGAACCTCTTTTATTATTTGGGATTGCTTATTGTATTCATAATAATTTGCTTCATAATAATTTCCTGTTTTTAGTCGTTTCAAAATTATCCTATTTAGGCTATCGTAAAAAGCATATATAAAAACGGTATCATTAATATAATTAACAACTGTTTTGGTGGTAACAGAATGTTTCTTTTTTTTAGTTGTACGCACTTCCACTTCTTCTTTTTGCATCCTATTTAATACTGTATAGTAATAACAAGCAACATTCCCGTTTTTGTCAAACTCATAAACCTGAACAGCACCTTTATCAATGATAACAGATCCATCAGGTTTATCTGTTTTTGATAAAGTAATACTTTTGATATTGAATTTTTTTACAACTTCAGTATTGAAATTTAATTCACCAACCAAAATTTCTGCAGGCTTAGAAACAATAAGTTGTGCAACACAATTAGTAATTATGTTTAATAAAAAAAACAGTAGAATTTTATTTTTCAATTTTAGTTAATTTAAAATTAATTTTATTGCATCCTTAGCTTCATTAAAAGGGGGATAGCATGTTTTATTTGAACATACATAAATTAATGTTTTATCTTCTATATACCTATTATTCAACAATGGTAAAACACTTTTTTTTATACTGCCTGCAAATATCTTATTTGGTTGGTAATGTTTATTTAGAGCTTTGCGTTTTTCATCAACACTTTTACCAACAATAGCAATCTCGAAAAACGGTTGTGTAAAGTTTAACATCAACATTGCCCAATTACTATAACTAGGACCATAATTTACTATTTCGGGCAACATGTTATTAAGCATTTTTTTACTCATCTCAATAAAAATTTCATTTTCAAACTGATGTCCTAATTTGAACAAAGATTTTGCAATACTTGAATTGGATGAAGGAATTACATTGTCTAATAATTCCATTTTTCTCGTAATAAGGGCAGTGTCTTCATCGGAAGTAAAATAAAACATTCCACTTTTATGATCTTGAAAATGAATAATACAATAGTTCATTAATTGGTTTGCGGTATGTAAATAATGGTCGTTAAATGTGGATTCATATAGAGCAATTAAGGCTTCAATTGTAAAACAATAATCCTCTAGATATCCATTAATAGTTGATTTCCCATTTTTATAATTATGATTTAATCCGCCATCTTTTCTTAACTGTTTTTCAAAAATAAATTCAATATTTTTGATTGCTATATCTAAAAAATGTGGTTCGTCAAATACATTGTACGCGTCTATATAGCCTATTGCCATTAGTCCATTCCATGATGTAAGCGTCTTGTCATCTAAACCTGGTCGTGTACGTTTTTCACGAATTTCAAGCAAACTTTTTTTAGAAGTAAGTATAATATTTTGTAACTCAAAAATGCTAATAGAATGTTTTTTTGCAATAACTTCATCACTATCGTTTCGTAACAAAATATAGTCCCCGTCTTCCCATAGTCCTCTTTCATTAACATTAAAATAGTCTGCGAATACATTAAAGTGTTCTCTTAAAATAGTTTGTAATTCTTCTTGCTGCCAAACATAATATTTTCCTTCTTTTCCTTCTGTATCGGCATCTAAAGCCGAATAGAATGCTCCTTCAGATGACATTAATTCTCGTTCGACAAATTTTAGAGTTTCATAAACAATTTCTTTATATAGAGGATTTTTTGTTACTCTAAAAGCTTCTGAATATACGCTAACCAATTGTGCATTGTCATACAACATTTTTTCGAAGTGTGGTATTTTCCAATAATGATCGACTGAATAACGAGAGAAGCCGCCACCAATTTGATCGTAAATACCTCCATAGGCTATTTTTGTCAGCGTTAAATCAAAATGATTTAGCACATTGACATTTTTTGTATGAAAATAGTATTGTATTAAAAATTGATAATTATTTGGCAACGGAAATTTAGGAGCCCTATTAGCACCACCTTCAATAACATCAAAATTTAGTTCCCAATTGGCATAGCATTGGTGCAATGTATCGATGGTAAACTCGTTTTTTAGTTCATTTATTTTTACTAATTCAGCATGCTTTACGCCTTCGGTAAGTTGTTTAGCATAATCCAACACTTTTTCAGGTTCATTACGAAATACATCTGAAAGGTTCAGTAAAATATTTATCCATTGTTTTTTTTGAAAATACGTTCCACCATAAATTGGTCGTTGATCTGGTAAAGCAAAACAATTTAATGGCCAACCTCCTTGGCCTGTCATTATTTGAACTGCCATCATATATATCTGATCAATGTCTGGGCGTTCTTCTCTGTCTATTTTTATACAGATAAAATAATCATTCATTAATTGAGCAACTTTTTCATCTTCAAAACTTTCATGCTCCATTACATGGCACCAGTGGCAAGCAGAATAACCAATACTGATTAAGATTAATTTATTTTCTCGTTTCGCTTTGTCAAGTGTTTCATCATTCCATGCATACCAGTTTACAGGGTTGTGAGCATGTTGTAATAAATATGGGCTTGTTTCACAGATAAGGGAATTTGTATATTTTTGTTTTGTAGTTTTCATTTTATAAAAATACGAATACATAATTGACAACAATAAAAAAAACGAATAATCAAACATCAATCGAATCGATTATTAATTCAGATAATTCAGACGAAGAAATAGCCGACAGATTTTCTATTGAAGATACTAATTTTAAAAAATTTGTATTAAAAAATGGAATACATACTGCAATGCTAATTACGGCTATTGGTTTGTTTGTCGGAATACCTGCTGTTTATTGGTTTATTCATTCAACAGTAATAAGTATTGGCTCCATTTTTTTAATGTTGTTTGTTTGTGGAAGTTTAGGTTTAGTTCAATGGTACTATCTAAAAGATTATTTAGATATGGCATATCATCAGTTTTCGATGTATGCCTTTGCTGGTTTCGGATTGTGTGTTTTAACTATTATTTTATTCCTAAATTATACTATTCATATTGGGAAGTATACTGAAAATTATGAAATTATAAATTGCTATTTAAAAAATGGATCTTATGAAGTTCAATTATCAAATTCAAATGAAGTTGTACTTGCTGTTGAAAATGCTGTTGGGTACTATTTAATCGAACATTATGAACAAATTCCGAGCACAAAAAATATTAGTGTAAAATTCGAAAAAGGATTGTTTGGTTTTGATATTATTGAAGAAATAAAATTTAACTAACATTATAAACCTTTTAAAGGAACGTTTTGAGTAAGATTAATAGGGTAATTTTTTTTAACAAAAAGCTTACCTACTTTTAAATTTCCTTTTAATCCTATCTTTCCATTTTTGCTCATTCCCATAGTGATTAACTTTGGCAAATCCGTCATATTTAAATTTGCAAACTCTGCTTTAATTTGAAAATTATATAAATCTTCTGAATTGGGTTTAATCTTGATATTGTTTTTTAAATGTGTCTTTCCTACAGATACACCATTCATTATTACATATATTTCCGATTTATAAATGGTAAATCCAACATTGTTTGGGTTTTTAATTTTAGCAGTGATTTCAGCATCAACCCCTTTTTGACTTAATTTAACAATCTGTATATTTTCAATTCCACTAAAAGTAATTTCTTTGAAATTTCCACAAGAAGAAAAGGCAATGGTGTAAAAAATAAAAAAAGGAACAACATATTTTTTCATAATAGCTAAATAGTCAAAAAATGCAAAAATGTGTTCTTGCGTTTTTTTGCGGTAAAATTATTTACTTAATTCAGCATAATATTTATAAAAATAGGGAATAGTTTCAATACCCTTTAAATAATTAAAAACTCCATAATGCTCATTCGGAGAATGGATAGCATCCGAATCTAAACCAAATCCCATCAATACAGTATCTAAACCTAATTCTGATTTAAACATCGCTACAATCGGAATACTTCCTCCGCTGCGCACTGGTATAGGTTTTTTACCAAATGTAGCATCCATAGCTTTGCTTGCAGCTTTGTATGCCGCCGTAGAACTTGGTGTAACAACAGGTTCGCCACCATGATGCGGTGTTACTTTTACTTTTACAGATTTTGGTGCAATGCTCAAAAAATAATCAGTAAATAATTTTGTAATCGTATCGCTGTTTTGATTAGGTACTAATCGCATAGAAATTTTAGCATATGCTTTCGATGCAATAACAGTTTTAGCTCCTTCGCCCTGATATCCTCCCCAAATGCCATTTACATCCAATGTAGGACGAATGGAATTCCGTTCGTTTGTAGTATAACCTTCCTCACCATGTATATCTGAAAGATCTAATGCTTTTTTATATTCATCTAAACTGAATGGTGCTTTTGCCATTTCAGCTCGTTCTTCAGCACTTAATATTTCAACGTCATCATAAAAACCGGGAATGGTAATATGGTCTTTATCGTCTTTCATTTTCGCAATCATTTCGCATAAAATATTTATTGGATTTGCAACAGCACCACCATATAAACCTGAATGTAAATCGCGGTTTGGACCAGTTATCTCTACTTCCATATAAGCCAACCCTCTTAGCCCAACTGTTATAGAAGGTGTGTCGTTTGCAATTATTCCAGTATCGGAAATTAATATTACATCGGCTTTTAATTTGGCTTTATTTTGTTTTACAAATGTTGCAAGATTATTTGAACCAACTTCTTCTTCGCCTTCAATCATAAACTTTATATTACAAGGCAAAGTATTGGTTTGCATCATTAATTCAAATGCTTTAACGTGCATAAACATTTGACCTTTATCATCGCAAGCTCCTCGGGCATAAATTTTACCATCTTTTATTACAGGCTCAAATGGTCCAGAGGTCCATAGTTCAATAGGGTCAGCAGGTTGAACGTCATAATGACCATACACTAAAACAGTGGGTAATTTTTCGTCAATAATTTTTTCGCCATAAACAATCGGGTAGCAAGCCGTTTTACATACTTCTACTTTATCAGCTCCAGCAGCAATTAAACTGTTTTTTACTGCATCTGCTGTTTTAAGCACATCATTTTTATATGCAGGATCGGCACTTACCGATGGAATTCTTAATAATTCAAAAAGTTCATTCAAAAAACGATCTTTATTTTTTTCGATATATGCTTTGATGTTAGTATCCATAAGTATTTAGAGATTTAATATAGTTTTAAAAATATTTTTATTTTAATAATTTTCCGATTACAAATTTGCAATTATTATTTTGAATTATTAATATAAAATTCGATACTTAATCGTATTTGGAATTTCTTTCAAGCGCTTTTCTAAAGATTTGTTATGTAGGTTATCAATATCGGTAATTACATAACCCATGTTTTCGTTGGTTTTTAAAT
>CANCPZ010000012.1 GCA_947380175.1 Bacteroidota bacterium
CAAAAATGTAGATTCTAACATGCCATTTAAAAAAAATGGATTTGTAATTGTGTTAAATGGCGAAATATATAATTACAAAGAATTAAAAAAATCACACCTCCCTTCCGAAGTGTTTTTAACGGATTCGGATACAGAAGTTTTGTTAGAATTATATATAAAATATGGTAGCGATTGCCTGAAGTTGCTCAATGGAATGTTTGCTTTTGTTATTTATGATAAAACAAAAAATAGTTTATTCGGAGGCAGAGATCGTTTAGGGAAAAAACCGCTTTATTATTATTCTGAAAATAATCATTTCGAATTTGCTTCGCAACCAAAAGCAATTGTTTTAAATAACTCGATTGAAATAGATCCCGAAACTCAATTACACTATTTTATTTGGACACATATCCCCGACCCGAATTCTATTTTTAAGAATATAAAAAAAATATCCGCAGGATCTTATTTTACATATTGTTTAGATAGTGCTAGTTTATCAATTGAAAAATATTGGGATGTTGATTTAAACACTTTAACTAACATCTTCAATTTTAATTATGAAGAAACAAAAGAGCAGTTAAAAGAATTATTAATTGATTCAATAAAAAAAAGAATCCCAACCAATTCAAATTTTGCAATTAGTTTGTCGGGCGGTATTGATTCAAGTTTAATTACTGCCTTAGCTTCCACATTTAATAGTAATCTTGCTACTTTCTCAGTTTCGTTTTCGGATAAAGAATATGATGAAAGTAATTTTGCCAAAATAGTTTCTGATACATTAAACACAACACACACAAACATTTTGTGTGATATCGAAAATATTTTACGAATAATCCAAAAACTTCCAATATATTTTGATGAGCCTTTTGCTGATGCTTCAGCTATTCCAACTTCATTACTTTTTGAAAGATGTTCTGCCAATACGCGGGTTGTTTTAACTGGTGATGGAGCCGATGAATTATTTTTTGGATACCATCGATATGCAAAAATTTTAAGATTAAAAAATGAATTAAATTTTAAAAATTTTAAAAATGTAATCAAAAATATTCTGACCCCGAATCTTAAAATTTCTAACTATAAAAATATCGAGGAGTGTTATATAGGTGAAATAACATTGCCAAATTTAAGTTATTTAAATAGTTCAAATACATTTGATGCAGTTTTAGATTCAATCGAATTAAACTATTTATACAATGATTTACCGCTTCCTAAAAAGATTATTTATTTCGACTTGAAACATTATTTAAATAACGATATTAATACGAAAGTTGATAGAGCATCTATGTATAATTCAATTGAGGCGCGTAGTCCATTTATGGATAATAGAGTTGTTGAATTTGCGCATAAGTTGCCATTTGAGTTCTTGTATGATGGTGTTATTCAAAAAAAAATAGTCAAAGATATTTTGTGTAATTATTTACCTGATGAAATTATTAACCGCAAGAAGAAAGGATTTTCCGTTCCTCTCGCAAAATTATTTAGAAACGAATTGAAAGATTATTTAATTGATATTGTTTCCGAAGAAAATATTGAAAAAATAAATGTGTTAAATAAAAAACAAGTTATCTTTTTAAGAGATCAGCATATATCAGGTAAGAGTGACTATTCCACCATATTATATACTGTATTAAATTATATTAATTGGAATAATCATAAATAGCAAAAAAGCTTTTTATTAAATGGTAAACGAAAGAAAAAAAATATTAATAGTTTCGAGTCAGCGACCTTATTATGGTGGAGCATCTACTACGGCATACAATTTAACAAAATTATTAGGAGCGAAATTCAATGTAAAATCTGTTTTTATTTTTAGAAATCAAATAGAAAATTATGACCCTGATTTTATTGGTAATACCTATGGGGTATCAGTTTACAAGAATAGATTTGTAAATAAGATAATTAGTTCATTTTTGTCTACAAGGAATAAAAATTTTCTTTTTTATTCCTTATTTGTTCAAATGAAATATTTGTTGTTTAAAACCAAATTTAATCCTGATTTGGTAATTATAAATATCCCTGTTTATTTTAAAGTTATTCATCGAATTTTTAAAGGCAAAAAAATATTATTTATTGTTAATGGTCATTCTTATTTAGATAAATACTGGGACAAAGAGATCGATGTTTCTACTATTATTAATGATGAATTAAGTAATACGAAACACTTAAACTTAACTATTGATTTATTTCCTGAGAAATTTAATGGTACT
Organism: Bacteroidota bacterium; assembly: GCA_947380175.1. Classification (GTDB taxonomy): domain Bacteria; phylum Bacteroidota; class Bacteroidia; order 2-12-FULL-35-15; family 2-12-FULL-35-15; genus 2-12-FULL-35-15. The sequence goes on from CANCPZ010000012.1 coordinate 2,187, forward strand.
ATTATTTTTAATAGTGCAATTACTCAACATGTGTATAAAGCATTAGGACACTATGTAGGCGATTCTTCAATAAACTTTTTTAATATGCTAAGAGTTCCTGAATTTAAAATCAAAAATTTTAATGAACGGAAATATGATATAGCTTTTATAGTTTCGATGTTTTCTCGGAAAGTGAAAAATCCTGAATTAGCATTAGAAATATTTAAACATTTTCCCTCCCAAAACAAAATTGCAATTGGTGAAGGTTCAAGCGATTTTGAAAATTGCCCAAATACATTAGTAATGCCATTAATGCATCAGGCGGATATTTATAAAATATTAAATGATACAAAGGTTGTATTAATTACTTCTTATTACGATTCTTCTCCAGGTCTACAAGCAGAGGCAATATTGATGGGAGCTAATATTCTTTCTTCGAAAAATGTTGGATGGTCGGAAGCATTAGATCCTACTAGTGTTGTAACAGACTATTTTAATATAGACGAATGGGTTGACAAAACTAATTTTTCATTAGATAACTATCAAAGAAATTTAAATTTTACAAATATTGTAAATAATTCAAAAAAAAATATTTACAATAAAATTTCAAGTTTAATAAATGTATCATCATAGGTTAAGGTTTCTTTTAACTTAGTTAAATACTGATCTAATATATTTTAGGTTTATAATATTTTAGAAAATATTAAGAGCCTGTTTAAATTTTATTTAATAATAATTTTATGGCAGATAATTTCACCATATTTTCAGAAGATTCGAATAGCAATTCATAATTTCTGCAAAGCCTTCTATCGTTATCAAACCAAGAGAAAGTCCTTTCTATCACCCATCTTTTACTCACAGGTTTAAAATCTGTGCTTTTATCATCTTTTCTCATTACAACGTCAATTGCATAACCAAATATCCTTTTTACTTCATCTGCTAATTCCCCTCTGTAGCCCCCATCAGCAATTATAATTTTTATGCTACATAAAAATCCTTTTAAAATCCTCATTAATAATAATGCGGCTTTACTATCGTGAATATGTGCAACTCCAACCATTACGGCTATTAAAAATCCATTTTTATCAACTATTACATGTCGCTTTATGCCTTTCACCTTTTTATTGCCGTCAAAACTTTTCAGAGAGCGGTTGTTACCCCAACGAACACTTTGACTATCAATGATTCCTAAACTTGCTTCACTATTCTGCCCCATTTTTACTCTTACTTTATTGCGCAGTTTTTCTAACAATAAATCAAATATTTCTAATGTACTCCACTTACTATAGTAATAATAAACCAATTGCCACTTAGGGAAATTTAACGGTAGCATTCGCCATTGACATCCAGATTTTACAATATAATTCAAAGCATTCCATATTTCCCGTAAATCATATTTTCGTTTTCTTTCCTCAAATATTAAGGAACTTTTTATAAATTGCCATTGGGTATTTGTTAAATCGGTTGAATACATTTGTTTGAAGTTTTGGTGAACAACAAATAAATTAGCATATTCAATCGGTTTGCTTTACCCTATAAATTTTATTTCAACATAATTTTAAACAGGCTCTAATATTCAATTTTATCTTTTTTTTGAGCCCATTCTTCAAAGGCTTTTAATGCATCTGCTCTTCCTATTTGTTCTGTTTTTAAATTTCTTTCAGATAAAGGCAAAGCTATTTCTTTATATATAAAATCATCATCAAAGCCAATATTAGCTGCATCTGTTTTTGTATTTGCATAATACATTTTATCTGGTCTAGCCCAATAGATTGCTCCAAGGCACATTGGACAAGGCTCACAACTGGTGTAGATTTCACAACCTGTTAATTGAAATGTATTTAATACTTTGCAAGCTTCACGAATGGCAACTACTTCTGCGTGAGCAGTTGGGTCATTATGCGAAGTTACTTGATTAAATCCTCTAGCAATTATTTCTCCATTTTTTACTATAACTGCTCCAAAAGGACCCCCTTTCCCGCTTCGCATCATATCTATTGAAAGGCGAATAGCTTCGTGCATAAATTTTTCTTTGTCGCTCATGTCTATTTTATTGAATTAATTCTCCTCAATAATATCAGTAATCTTTTCTAATTTTTTATCATCATATTTGCCAGATGTAGCATAAATTATTTTCCCTGCTTTGTCAAGAATAAAAAAATAGGGAATGTCTTTTTTTTCAAAATTCAATGCTTCTTTATAAGATTTATCTCCTTCGTAAAACAATAGATAAGGGAACAACTCTTCATTTGTATTCTCTTTTATTTTTTTCTTTGATTGCGCGCTTGTTAATTTATTAATACCAGTAAACATTGGTATAAAATATAAATTAACATCATAATTTTTTTCTATATCAAATGCTCCGACATTTTCTTCATCTGTTTTAGCAATGAATTTACTATAAATAGGACTAATCCAGGTTTTTAAATCAATTTCAGCATCATTGCTGAAAGCCATACCTAGTAGTGTATATTTCCCTTTTAGATCTATAGGTAAGTTAACTTTTTTGCCAGTATAATCTTCGCATTGCATTGTTGGAAATATGGTTCCTTCAATTCCTTTGAAAGATTTGAATCCCATTAAAATAAGGCTTATTGTTATAATTGATATTGATAGTATTTTCATTTTATATTTCATTTTTTAGATTACAAAATCAGAAATTCGAATTATTTCCCTTTTAGATTTTCAAAAACTTTTTCAGCTTTAAACTTTCGCGCACATTTACCTTTACGAATAATTTTAATATGAACAATTGTATCGCCTTGAACCGTATAATTTACAATGTCTTGTCCATTTAATACATGTCCAAAAATTGTATGATGACCATCTAACCATGGTGTAGCAACATGTGTAATAAAAAATTGACTTCCATTTGTCGATGGTCCAGAATTTGCCATAGCTAAAATACCAGCACCGGTAAATTTTAACTCAGATAAAAATTCATCTTTAAAAGAATATCCTGGGCCACCTGAGCCATTTCCTTGTGGGTCGCCACCTTGAATCATGAAATTAGAAATAACACGGTGGAATTTTAGACCATCATAAAATGGGATACTATTCCCTTTTGCTTTGTTAGCGATTTTGCCTTCAGCCAAACCTACAAAGTTTGCAACAGTTAAAGGAGTTTTTTCCATTTCTAATTGTAAGAGTATTTTACCGCGATTGGTTTCAATTTCTGCATACAATCCTTTTTCTAATTTCGGCTTTTTATTTTTTGCCGATAAGGTGCTAAATCCAATAAATAAGAAAGTTAAAGCAATTATTGTTTTTTTCATGTTTTTTTATTTTGCCTTGTAAAAGTAAAAATTATTTTTTGTAAATTTTACATATTATCCTTTTAACTAAAATAAGATTTTAAATATAATTTATGTTAATAAAACATCACATCATTTTTGTACAAAACCAATATCCATATGTATTTTTGAAATATCGAATTTTAATTTTTGATTGTTTTTATGAAAGTTTGTATTGCTGAAAAACCAAGTGTTGCCAAAGAAATTGCTCAAGTAGTTGGTGCTAAAAATCGAAAGGATGGCTATTACGAAGGCAATGGCTATCAGGTAACTTGGAGTTTTGGTCACTTATGTGAATTGAAAGAGCCGCATGAATACGACTCGGCATATCGTCAATGGAATTTAAATATGTTGCCTATTCTTCCACAAAAATTCGGAATAAAAGTAAAGAATGATAAAGGGGTTGAAAAGCAATTTAATATAATTTCTAACCTTTTTGAAGGGGCTGACGAAGTTATAAATTGTGGCGATGCTGGTCAAGAGGGAGAGCTTATTCAACGCTGGATATTTTCGAAAGCAAATTGTAAAAAACCTTTAAAGCGATTATGGATTTCTTCGCTTACCGAAGAAGCTATCCGCGATGGGTTTAAAAAGTTGAAGGAAGGTAAAGATTACGAAAGTCTATATCATGCTGGATATTCGCGTGCTGCTGCCGATTGGTTGTTGGGAATGAATGCAACACGTTTGTTTACTATAAAATTTGGAAATGGAAAACAAGTGCTTTCTGTTGGTCGTGTGCAAACACCAACATTAGCAATGATTGTAAATAGACAGTTAGAAATAAATGATTTTAAATCTGCTATTTTTTTTGAATTAAAAACATCTTATCGTAATGTAATTTTCAATGCAACAATAGATCGTTTTTATGAAAAAGAAAAAAATAACGCCGAAAATATTTTAACGTCCATTAAAAATGAACCCCTTACAATAAAATCTGTTGACACGAAGAAAGGCAAGGAATCTGCTCCACGTTTGTTTGACTTAACATCATTACAAGTTGAGTGCAATAAAAAATTTGGATACTCAGCCGATGATACATTAAAGACAATTCAGAATCTATATGAAAAAAAATTAGTTACCTATCCGCGTGTTGATACAACTTATTTACCAAACGACTTGTATCCCAAAATTGCAAAAATATTGCAAAATATGGTCAATTACCAAGCATTAGCAAAACCATTGTTGGAAGCTCCAATTCGTAAATCAACTAAAGTATTTGATGATAAAAAAGTAACAGACCATCATGCTATTATCCCTACAGATGTTAGCGCACAGGGTTTGGTTGGTAATGAAGCTCAAGTGTATGATGTTATTTCAAAGCGTTTTCTTGCCGCTTTTTATTCTGATTGTGAAGTGTCAAATACCTTGGTAATAGCTAATGTTCAAGAAGTTGAATTTAAAGTAAGTGGCAAACAAATATTAGATCCAGGTTGGCGAATTGTTTATAATAAAGAAGTGATTGATGAAGATGAAAAGGATCAAACTCAATTATTACCTGTATTTGTAAGTGGCGAAGCAGGACCTCATAAAGCGTTTTTGTCTGAAGGTAAAACTGCTGCGCCAAAAGCATTTACAGAAGCTACATTACTTCGTTCGATGGAAACAGCAGGTAAACAAATTGATGATGAAGAGTTGCGTGATTTGATGAAAGACAATGGTATTGGGCGACCATCTACACGTGCTGCAATTATTGAAACATTGTTCCGAAGAAATTATATAAAGCGTGAGCGCAAAAATTTAATACCAACCATAACTGGTATGGAGTTGATTCGCGTAATTAATAATGAGCTGTTAAAATCTGCTGAAATGACTGGTAAATGGGAGTTTAAGCTAAGGCAAATTGAAAAAGGTGAATATCAGGCTGAGGCATTTTTGCAGGAAATGAAGTTGATGGTAAGTGATTTAGTTTCTCAAGTTCGTAACGAAAGTGTACAGCGAATAAACATTGCTTCAACAGCTGTAGAAAAAAAAATCGATAAAAAAGATTCAATCAATTGTCCGAAGTGTAAAGTTGGTTCAATGCTAAAAGGTAAGACAGCTTTTGGATGTGGAAATTATAAGGCAGGTTGTAATTTTAAAATACCGTTCGTATTGATGGGTAAAAAAATAAGTGACAATCAAATTTATTTATTAGTTCAAAAAGGAAAAACAACTCCAATTAAAGGGTTTCAGCAAGGGGGTATTAAAATAGATGGCATCTTAAAATTATCTTCATCATTTAATGTTGAGTTTGAAGAACAAATAGCAAATCCTCAAAAAATAAAAAATGAAAAAGATATACTGCTTTGTCCTAAATGCAAATCAGGTACAATGATTAAAGGTAATTCAGCCTTTGGTTGCAGTAAATGGAAAAGCGGTTGCAACTTACGTTTACCTTTTGAATTTATGGGTAAGCAAATTAATGATGCTCAAATGCAGTCATTAATCAAGCATGGAGAAACTTCATTAATAAAAGGATTTATAAAAGACGAGGGAAAAGTAAATGGTAAATTAAAATTTACGAATGAATTTATATTAACATTAATAGAGTAATTAATTCAAGTTTAATATTCATTCAATATGTTAAATACCTTCACTTAACTCAAGCCATTGAAGTGATTTATTGTCTAGCTCTTTTAAGATTGCACCAATACGATCACTCCATTTAATTACATCCTCATGGTTATCGCTACCAGCATTAAGCAAGTTGGTTACTTTTGTTTTTTCTGCTTCAAGCGCAACAATATCTTTTTCTAATTGTTCGAATTCGAATTTTTCTTTGAAGCTTAGTTTTCTTTTTGGAGCTGAAGGCTCGCCAGTTTTGGTTTCCTTTATTGGCTCTATTTTATTTTCAGCAACGGTATTTGGTTTTGGATTTTCGGTATCAATCTTGCGTTGTGTTTTGTCTTCTATTTCTTTTTTATCTCTGTATTCAGTATAGTTTCCAGGGAAATCACGAACCACACCCTCTCCTTCAAAAACAAATAAATGGTCAACCATTTTATCCATAAAATATCTATCATGTGTTACAATTAGCACACAGCCTTGAAAGTTTGTTAAGAAATCTTCAAGTACACTTAATGTTACAATATCTAAATCATTTGTCGGTTCATCAAGAATTAAAAAATTTGGATTTTTAATCAAAATAGTCATTAAATACAATCTTCTTCTTTCACCACCACTTAGCTTAGATACAAAACCGTATTGAACATCTGGAGGGAATAAGAATTTGGTTAGTAGTCCTGAAGCTGATAATTTGGAGCCATCTGCTAATGGAATAAATTCGGCAATATCTTTTACAACTTCAATTACACGTTTATCTTCATTCAGCTTTAATCCTTCTTGCGAATAATATCCGAAAACGATTGTTTCGCCTGATTGAATAGTTCCTCCATCAGGCATTTCCAAGCCCATAATCATATTTAAAAAGGTAGACTTTCCTACACCATTTTTACCGATAATACCAATCTTTTCACCTTTTTTGAAGATGTATGAAAAATTATTTACAATTTTCGTTTCTCCAAATGCTTTTTTGATTTTAATAAATTCTAAAATTTTACCACCAATACGAGACATTTTTACTCCAAGCTCCAATTTTTCTTCAGTTTGTTTACTGAATGCCTTGTCCTTTGTCTCATAAAATGAATCAACACGGTATTTAGCTTTTGTACCACGAGCTTTCGGCATTTTACGTACCCATTCCAACTCTCTGCGATATAAATTTTTAGCCTTATCAATTTCGCTATTTTCCATCATTTCGCGTTCCGCTTTTTTCTCCACAAAATATTGAAAATTACCTCTGTAGTGATGGAGTTTGCCGTTATCAATCTCTACAATTTCAGTACATACACTATCTAAAAAATAGCGATCATGTGTAACTAGTAGTAATGTTAAATCGCGCGATACTAAGTAGTTTTCAAGCCATTCAATCATCTCCACATCTAAGTGATTCGTAGGTTCATCAAGTATTAATAAATCTGGTTCGTTAATCAAAACTTTTGCTAATGCAACGCGTTTTTTTTGACCACCCGAAAGCATTGATATTTGTTTATCTAAAAAAGCAATTTTTAAACGTTGTAATATTTCTTGGATTTTTGCTTCTACTCCCCATGCTTCTAATTTATCCATTTCAGCGGTAGCTAATTCTAATTGTGTAGAAGTGTTATCATTGTAATCAACTTCAAAAGCTGTCAACGCTTCTTCATAATTTCGTACAGCATTTAAAGCAGGATTATTTGTATTGTATATAGCTTCAATTACTGTATTACTTTCATCAAATTCAGGGTTTTGATTTAGGTATGTAACTGTGATGTCTTTTCGGAAAGTTACGGAACCTTCATCGGGTATTTCATTAGTTGTAATGATTTTAAGCAATGTAGATTTTCCTGCTCCATTTTTGGCAATTAAAGCCATACGTTGTCCCTGATTAAGGCCAAACGATATTTTGTCGAATAATAATTTTGATCCAAACGATTTGGAAACGGATTCTACTGAAAGGTAATTCATTTAATTTGTTAAAATTTAGGGCGCGAAGGTACGAAAATAATTGTCTTTTTTTGAGCTTTATAAAAGAGGTAACGCCAATCAATTAGTTGTTTATAGTTTTTACACGTCCTGTTGAAGAACAATATAGTTGGTTCTTTGTCAATTAATCTAAATATAATATAAGTATCATCAATATTAATGACCGCTACTAGTTTTTACATCATAATCAATTCCTTGAGATTTTAATATTGAACGCACTTTCCAAGCATAAAATGCTAAATAAATGTAACAAAATATTGGTATTATAAACGAAATATGAAGTCCTATTTTATCGGCCATAAACCCTTGTAAAGGTGGTATTAATGCTCCACCAAGAATTGCCATTACCAATAGCGAAGACCCTTGACTTGTGTTTTTACCTAAACCAGCAATTGCTAAAGCGAAAATGGATGGCCACATTATGGAATTGTATAATCCTAAACTAATCAATGACCACATTGCAATTTCGCCTGATGTTACTAATGAGATTATTAATAAAAGAATACAGGTGATTGAAAATAAAAATAGAGTGCGCGAAGTTTTTTCTTTTCCTAAAAAAAATATGATAATACTTAATGCTATAAAAGGTAAATAAATCATCATTGATTTAAAATCTATAGTATCATTTTTACCCGATTTTATTTTAAATATTATTAAAATAAAAAAGAATGTTGCTACAGGAATAACCGCTGTTAAAACTTTTTTTATGATTGGTGAAAAGTTAAACACTGTTATAGATCCTGTAAATCTGCCAATCATTAAACTTCCCCAATACAAGGAAACATAAATAGTCGCAGCTTCTGTGGAAATCCCTTTTATTTCTTTTAGGCCTACAAAACTCGTCATAAAACTACCTACCGTTACTTCGGCACCAACGTAAAAAAATATAGCTAATATACCTAGTGTTAACTGAGGATATTTTAATGCACCCATTCCTTTTTCAATATTTTCTTCATTGGTAAATTTTGGTAGGAAAACTAATTTGAATATAATTATCAAGAATAAAAAAATACCTGTTAATGTGAGGTAAGGCATTATTACCGAATTTATATCGTTACCCGATGTTGTACTTAAAATTAATACACCGCCAATAATAGGAGCTATTGTAGTACCAAATGAGTTAATTGCTCCAGCTAAATTCAGTCGATGAGCTCCAGTTTCACTGCTCCCTAACAGAATAACATATGGGTTTGCTGCAATTTGTAATAATGTAAAACCTAAAGCCAAAATAAATAAAGCTGTTAAAAAGAAACCAAAGGATTCCATTTGTGCTGCAGGAAAAAATAAAAATGTTCCAACTGCCGAAATTAATAGTCCTAATAAAATTCCATTTTTGTATCCAATTTTATTAATGGGATCACCTGATATGGAGGAGATTATAAAATAAACTAATGAACCTATAAAGTAAGCACCAAAAAATGCAAACTGAATTAACATCGATTTAAAATAGGTTAAAACAAATATAGCCTTGAAATGAGGAATCAATATGTCATTTAAACAAGTTATAAATCCCCACATAAAAAACAACATAGTAATAAATGCCAGAGGCACAGAATAATTCTTTTTTTGTTCCATAATTAAATGCTATTTGATTTTCTTCTAAAATAATGGAAATCTTGTAATCATGAAATGTAAAATAATAAATATTGTTAGCAATAAATAGTTAATTACTTTAATAAAATAACAGAAAGTGTTTTATCTGTAGCACCTATTCGGCTTTCAACGTAATGCTTTGAATTTTTAGAAGTTTCTTTAAATATTTTATCATCGCCTAACAGCAAGATTTTTTTTTCAAAGTCAGTAATCGATGTTATTGAAAATGCACAGTTTAAATTAATTAACTCGTTTGCTTCGGTAAACTTTTTATAATTTGGTCCAAAAATTATCGGTAACCCAAAAGTTGCGGCCTCTAAAATATTGTGAATCCCTTTTCCGAAACCTCCACCAATATAAGCAATAGTGCCATATTGGTATAGAGATGAAAGCATTCCAATATTATCCATAATTAAAACTTGCGCATCAATTATATTTAATTTGTTTGCTTCGGAATAGCGTAAAACAATTGATTTTTTAAACTTATTAATTATTGAATTGATATGCGATTCATTAATTTCATGTGGAGCAATAATGATTTTGAAATTGTTTTTCTGAAAATTAAAACTGGCAATAATCTGTTCATCTTCGTCCCAGCTACTTCCAGCAATGAAGATTTTTTTTTCTTCTTTAAATTCTTCAATAAACGGAATAGGTTTTGTGTTTTTTGAAACTTCATTTACTCTGTCAAATCTTGTGTCTCCTGTTGTTTTTACGTTTGTAAAGCCAATAGAACTGAGAAGTTTGTTGGACGCTTCGTCTTGTACAAAAAAGTGTGTGAAGCAGTTTAATTGATTTCTAAACCAAGCACCATAAGTTTTAAAAAAAAGTTGTTCTTTTCTGAAAATCCCACTAACTAAATACAATGGAATATTTTGTTTTTTTAATTCATTTAAATAATTGAACCAAAATTCATACTTCACAAAAAAAGCCATTTTAGGTTTTACTATACGAATAAATCTTTTTGAATTTAAGATTGTATCAATTGGTAGGTAAAAAACATAATCAGCTCCACTATAATTTTTTCTGATTTCATATCCTGAAGGTGAAAAAAAAGTTAGGAGTATTTTATATTGAGAGTGTCCTTTTTTTATTTTTTCGATTAGTGGTCTGCCTTGCTCAAATTCACCTAAAGAAGCACAGTGTATCCATATTAAATCTAAGTCTTTATTTGAAATTTCGGATTCTAATTTCTTGAAAATATCTTTTCTTCCATCAATCCACAATTTTGCTTTCTTATTAAATGGAGAGGAAAGGCTAATAATAATGTTGTATAAATAAATAGAAAAATTATATAAATATGTAATCATTATTTTTCCTTCTGATTTTTAAAATGGAACAAAAAAATTAATAATAATAAAAAGCAGAAGGTGCTTTTTTGTATAGAGGTAAATACCATATTACTTTTGCGCCGTATAATAAATCCAAGCGTTTTTGAGAATCTTTATGCATTGTTTCGAAGTCAAAACTTCTCCTACTTTGCGTAAAGCCTTGCATACACTCTAAACCAACATAAAAATTTTGTAACCGATTATTACTTAAAAATAAATAACCTAAATTTTCACTTAATAATAAACCGTTTGATAGTCGGTCATAACCCTTTTTGTATTCTTTAGATAATTGAGGAACATTATTTCCGATAGTTTCGATACGTATTTTATGTTGAATAAATCCTAAGCCAACATTAAGCAATATTCCTGAATTAGGATTTGGCTTTTTAAATGAAAATATTCTACCAAAGGTAACTGACACTGTAAAACCTCTCTCAAATAAACGGATATCAGAAATTTCACCTTTGCTATTTATTATACTTCCATCGGATCCTATTATGCTGTCAAATAAACTTTCTTTAATGTCTTTGCCAAAAAAATAACTTCCGTTAAGTCCCCAAGTCCAATATTTTCGTGTTTTAAAATCTACATTAAGCATTACGCTAGAGTTGTTTCCAAATCGGTTTTTTAAATCGCCTGATGGCATATAGTAACCATAGGAAACACCAACTAATGGCGTGTATATAGAGGAATCTTTTACGCTCACTTGAGCAATTAATCGATTGCCTAAAATGGATGTTACAAAAAGTAATAAAAACGCTTTTTTCATCTGAATTTAATTGTTTGCAAATATACATTTTTAATGCTAATTTTCTCTTCAAAAAAAGCCTTCTAAATTCATAGGTTTTGCGTATATTCGCATCCTTAAATTAAACATTTTAACAAATGGAAAAAGTGATTAAAAAAATTCAAATGGTTGACTTGAAAAGTCAATACGAAAAAATAAAAACAGAAGTAGATGTGGCTATTCAAAGCGTACTTGATAATACCGCTTTTATTAATGGTCCAGAGGTTAAAGCTTTTCAAGTAGAGTTAGAGAAATATTTGGATGTAAAGCATGTTGTTCCTTGCGCAAACGGAACTGATGCTTTGCAAATAGCTATGATGGCGCTTGATTTAAAGCCGGGTGATGAAGTTATTACTGCCGATTTTACCTATGTTGCTACGGCTGAAGTGATTGCTTTGTTAGGATTAAAACCTGTATTGGTTGATGTTATTCCTGATACTTTTGAAATAGATGTTAATGCAATTGAAAAAGCAATTACACCAAAAACAAAAGCCATTGTTCCGGTTCATTTATTTGGGCAATGTGCAGATATGGAAGCTATAATGGCATTGGCTAAAAAGCATAATCTATATGTAATAGAAGATACGGCTCAGGCAATTGGTGCTGAATATAAATTTGCTAACGGAACAACAAAGAAAGCGGGAACAATAGGGACAGTAGGTTGTACTTCGTTTTTCCCATCTAAAAATTTAGGTTGTTATGGTGATGGTGGAGCAATTTTTACAAATGATGATGCCTTAGCTTCAAAAATTAGAATCATTGCTAATCATGGACAATCGGCACAATATATTCATGATTCAATTGGAGTAAATTCTCGCTTGGATAGTATACAGGCAGCCATATTAAGAATTAAATTACGCGATTTGGATACTTATGCTTTTGCTCGTAATAAGGCCGCAAGCTTTTATGATAAAGCTTTTGCAAATCATCCAAATTTAAAAACTCCAGCTAGGGCAAATTTTTCAAATCATGTATTTCATCAATACACTTTGCAATTAAATGGTGTTGATCGAAATGCTTTTCGCGAATTTTTGGCAAGTAAAGAAATTCCAGCAATGATTTACTATCCCATTCCGCTTCATTTGCAAAAAGCATATTTAGATGTTCGATACAAAGCTGGAGATTTTCCAGTTACTGAAAAATTGTGTGCAACAGTAATATCCTTACCTATGCATACCGAACTTGATGAAGAAACATTAAAATACATTACAGATTCTGTTTTGGAATTTTTCAATAAATAATCTCAGCATAATTACATCATCGTTAATTTTTAATTTTTTTTAAATGAATATAGCAGTAGTAGGTACAGGATATGTAGGATTAGTAACAGGAACATGTCTTTCAGAAACAGGCAATCACGTTATTTGCGTTGATATAAACGAAGAAAAAATAAAACAAATGCAAGCTGGTGTGGTACCAATTTATGAACCACATTTAGATGTATTGTTTGAACGTAATATTAAACAAGGTCGTTTAACATTTACAACCAATCTTGCAGAAGCAATTGAAAATGCTAAAATTATTTTTCTTGCATTGCCTACCCCTCCTGGTGAAGATGGTTCTGCTGACCTAAGTTATATACTTGGCGTTGCAGATGATTTAGGTAAAATAATAAAAGATTATAAAGTAATCGTAGATAAAAGCACAGTGCCTGTAGGTACTGCTGATAAAGTAAGAGCAGCAGTTGCAAAAAATGCAAAAGTTGAATTTGATGTTGTTTCAAATCCTGAATTTTTGCGTGAAGGATTTGCAGTAGATGATTTTTTAAAACCCGATAGAGTTGTTATCGGCACAAATTCTGATAAGGCTCGTAAAACTATGGAGGAGCTTTATAAGCCATACGTTCGTCAGGGTAATCCAATTATATTTATGGATGAACGTTCTGCCGAGTTAACTAAATATGCGGCAAATGCTTTTTTAGCAACCAAAATTACTTTTATGAATGAAATTGCAAATATGTGCGAATTAGTTGGTGCAGATGTGGACGCAGTTCGTATTGGTATTGGAAGTGATGATAGAATAGGGAAGCGCTTTTTATTTCCTGGAATTGGATATGGAGGAAGTTGTTTTCCAAAGGATGTTCAGGCATTAGCTAAATCAGCAGCTGAAGTAAATTACGATTTTAAAATTTTAGAATCCGTAATGGAAATAAACGAACGACAAAAAATAATCATTATTCCAAAAGTTAAAGAATATTTTAAAGGAGATTTAAAAGGTAAAAAAATTGCTTTATGGGGTTTAGCTTTCAAGCCAGATACAGATGACATTCGTGAGGCACCAGCTTTATATATTATTGATGAGTTAGTAAAAGCAGGAGCATCAGTTTCGGCATATGATCCGGAAGGGATGAATAATGTAAAAAAACTAATTGGAGATAAAATAACATATGCATCAGATGAATACGATGCATTGAAGGGTGCAGATGCTCTTTTAATTGCAACAGAATGGAGTTTGTTTAGAACACCCGATTTTGATAAGGTTACATCACTATTAAAAAATAAAGTAATTTTTGATGGACGGAATTTATATGGTATTGATCAGATGAAGGATCTAGGGTATTATTACACAAGTATTGGCAGAGAGACAGTAAAGTAATCTTCTAAAAGTTAAATTTTTAAATTAATACTATGAAAAGAATTTTAATAACAGGCGCAGCAGGTTTTTTAGGTTCGCATTTATGTGATCGTTTTATCAAGGAAGGTTATTTTGTAATTGGTATGGATAACTTGATTACTGGTGATTTAAAGAATATTGAACATTTGATGAAATTAGAAAATTTTGAATTTTATCACCACGATGTTTCTAAATTTGTATTTGTTCCAGGTGATTTAGATTACATTTTACATTTTGCCTCTCCTGCATCACCAATTGATTATTTGAAAATTCCTATCCAAACGTTAAAAGTAAGTTCACTAGGAACTCATAATTTGCTTGGATTAGCCCGTGTAAAAAATGCAAGAATATTAGTTGCTTCTACTTCAGAAGTGTATGGCGATCCCCTTATTCATCCGCAAACAGAGGAATATTGGGGGAATGTAAATCCTGTTGGTCCTAGAGGTGTTTATGATGAAGCGAAACGTTTTATGGAAGCTATAACAATGGCATACCATACATATCATGGTTTGGAAACACGTATTATTCGTATATTTAATACATATGGTCCACGTATGAGACTGAATGATGGACGCGTATTGCCAGCATTTATTGGTCAAGCATTGCGTGGCGAAGATTTAACTATGTTTGGTGATGGTTCACAAACACGTTCATTTTGTTATGTAGATGATTTGGTTGAAGGTATTTATCGTTTGTTAATGAGTGATTATTCTCAACCAATGAACATAGGTAATCCAAGTGAAATTTCTATTAAAGAATTTGGAGAAGAGATAATTAAATTAACAGGAACTTCTCAAAAATTAATAATTAAACCTTTGCCTCAAGATGACCCAAAACAACGTAAACCTGATATCACCAAAGCTCAGGCAATTTTGGGTTGGGAGCCAAAAGTAAATCGTGCTGAAGGATTGAAAATTACTTACAATTATTTTAAAAATCTTTCTCAGGAAGAGTTGCATAAAACAGCACATCGTTTTGATTAAAAAATATCTAATTATTAATTCATTTCTAACAATTTTATGGATAAGTGGTCAACTCGGCAATAACTTTTAAATTGAAGTAATTTCTTATTTTTGTTTAACAATTTTCTATATCTGATGGAACAATTATTTTTCGCTCATCCCACTGCAATTATTGATAATGATTGTAACATAGCCACAGGAGTTAAAATATGGCACTTTTCTCACATTATGTCTAATTGTATACTGGGTGAAAATTGTAATATTGGTCAAAATGTAGTGATATCTCCAGGTGTGGTGTTAGGTAAAAATGTTAAAGTGCAAAATAATGTTTCTGTATATACAGGAGTAATTTGCAGTGATGATGTTTTTTTGGGCCCATCAATGGTTTTTACCAATGTAATAAATCCTCGAAGTGCAGTAAATAGAAAAAACGAATATGCAAAAACTCATGTTGGTAAAGGTGCAACCATTGGTGCAAATGCAACAATCGTTTGTGGTCACGATATTGGCGAGTATGCATTTATTGGAGCAGGAGCTGTAGTTACAAAAAATATACCCCCATACTCATTATGGGTTGGAAATCCTGCTAAACAAATAGGCTGGATCAGTGAATATGGTCATCAATTAAAATTTGACAAAGAAGGCTATGCAGTTTGTTTTGAAAGCAAAGAGAAATATAAATTGGAAAACAATAAAGTAAATAAAATAGTGCAATAAATTAATCACCTAATAACGTAAATACATCACCTTAAAAAATTAAAGGCATGAGCAAAATAAAATTCGGAGTCATAGGACAGGGACATATCGGTAAACGACATGCCGAAATGATTCGAAGAAATGATGAGGCTGAATTGGTTGCTGTTTGTGATGTTTTAAACAAGGAAGAATTAAATTTATCCAATCTAAAAGAAAACTTTTATACGTCTCCCGATCAAATGTTTTCGGCTCATCCCGAAATTCAAGTAGTTAGTATTTGTTCGCCTAATGGCTTACACGCTCAACATTCATTAATTTCATTAGAATCGGGTAAGCATATTGTTTGTGAAAAACCGATGGCTCTTACAAAAGCAGATTGTGAAACCATAATATTCAAAGCTTTAAAAACCAATAAAAATGTTTTTTGTGTTATGCAAAATCGTTTTTCTCCACCTTCGGTATGGTTGAAAAAAATTGTTACCAATAAAGTAATTGGCGATATTTTTATGGTTCAATTAAATTGTTACTGGAATCGTGATGAAAGGTATTACAAAAAAGGAGGTTGGAAAGGCTCTCAAAATTTAGATGGTGGTACTTTATTTACTCAGTTTTCCCATTTTATTGATATTATGTATTGGTTGTTTGGCGACATAAAAGACATTCAAGCCAAGTTTAACGATTTTACACATACTGATTTAACCGAATTTGAAGATAGTGGTTTTGTAAACTTTAACTTTACAGATGGTGGAATGGGTAGCATTAATTATTCTACAGCGGTTTGGGATGCAAATCTTGAAAGTAGTATTACAATTATAGGAAGCAAAGGAAGTGTAAAAGTTGGTGGTCAGTATATGGATAAAGTTGAATATTGTCACATCAAAGATTATATAATGCCCGAACTTGCGCCAACTAATGCCGCCAATGATTATGGTGCTTACAAAGGTTCGGCTAACAATCATAATTATATTTTTGAAAATGTAATCGATACATTAAAGAATAGAAACTCTATAACTACAAATGCGATGGAGGGTTTAAAAGTAGTAGAGATAATTGAACGGATTTATTCCTTAAGAAAAGAGAATAGGAAAAATTAAAACATAAAATATGACTACGATGATTGATAAAATTAAAAATGGAGAAGCAAAAATTGCAGTAATTGGTCTTGGGTATGTTGGTTTACCTATAGCTCTGGCTTTTGCAAAAAAAGTAAAAGTTGTAGGTTTTGACATTAACGAAGAACGCGTTAAGATGATGCAAAACAACATTGATCCTTCACAAGAGTTAGTATCAAAAGATTTTGAAGGATGTGATATTGAATTTACAGCTTCAATAGATGTTTTAAGGTCTGCAAATTTCTTTATAGTTGCAGTGCCTACTCCAATTGACGAACATAACTTACCTGATTTAAAACCTTTACTTGGAGCATCAACTAGTGTTGGAAAAGCTCTGAAAAAAGGTGATTATGTAGTTTATGAGTCGACAGTGTATCCTGGCTGTACAGAAGAGGATTGTATACCTGTTTTAGAAAAAATTTCGGGTTTAAACTTTAAAACAGATTTTAAAGTTGGCTACTCGCCAGAACGAATCAACCCGGGTGATAAGGAACATACAATTACAAAAATTTTAAAAGTTGTTTCAGGTTGTGATGATGAGTCGTTGGATGTGATTGCTAAAACATATGAAATAATTGTTGAGCCGGGTGTTCACAGAGCACCTTGTATTAAAGTTGCTGAAGCTGCAAAAATAATTGAAAACACACAACGCGATGTAAATATTGCATTGATGAATGAGTTATCAATAATTTTTAGTCGAATGAAAATCAATACTTATGATGTGTTAGAAGCAGCCGGAACAAAATGGAATTTTTTAAAATTTTCGCCTGGTCTTGTTGGTGGACATTGTATTGGTGTTGATCCTTATTATTTAACCTATAAAGCCGAAGAATTAGGGTACCATGCCCGTGTTATAAATTCTGGAAGATATGTTAATGATGCTATGGGTTTTTACATTGCTAAACAAACTGTGAAAAAAATTATTGCAGCAAAAAAGAATTTATCAGAATCACGTGTGTTGGTTATGGGTGCTACATTTAAAGAAAATGTAAGTGATGTTCGTAATTCAAAAGTGTCGGATGTAGTAAAAGAATTTAAATCGTTTGGTGTGCAAGTAGACGTAGTTGATCCTCATGCTGATTCAAATGAATTAAATCATGAATATGGTTTTGAATTAATAGAAAAAATCGGAAATGGTTATGATGCAGTTGTGGTTGCTGTTAATCACAAAGAGTATTTAAATATGGACGAAGCATATTATAAATCAATCCTCTCTGATGGTGGAATATTGGTTGATGTAAAAGGTATTTTGAAAAATAAAATTAAAAACTTGACTTATTGGAGTCTTTAGCTTGAAAATAAATCAAGCTATATAAAATCTGAAATTAAACTAAATTATAAATAGCATAGTCTGCTTTAGAGAATTTAAAATGGAAAACAAAAAAATACTTATTACAGGAGGAGCCGGATTCATTGGTTCACATGTTATACGATTGTTTGTGACAAAATACCCGAATTATCAAATTGTAAATTTAGATAAGCTGACATATGCAGGAAATTTATCTAATTTAAAGGATATTCAAGGTAAGCCAAATTATACTTTTGTAAAAGGAGATATTGTTGATGCTAATTTTATTAATGAATTATTTTCGATACATAAATTCGATTCTGTTATTCACCTTGCTGCCGAAAGTCATGTAGATAGGAGTATTTCTAATCCATTGGAATTTGTAATGACCAATGTAATTGGTACAGTGAATTTATTAAATGCAGCAAAAAACGAATGGAAAGAAAGTTTTTCGACTCATCGTTTTTACCATGTTTCTACCGATGAAGTATATGGTAGTTTAGGCGAAACAGGAATGTTTACAGAAACCACAGCTTATGATCCACACAGTCCTTATTCGGCATCAAAAGCAAGCTCCGATCATTTTGTTAGAGCATATCATGATACATACGGCATGGATGCCGTGATTTCAAATTGTTCTAATAATTATGGAAGTTTTCATTTTCCTGAAAAATTAATTCCTCTTTCCATTTATAATATAAAAAATAATAAATCAATTCCTATTTACGGAAAGGGAGAAAATATTCGCGATTGGTTGTGGGTAGAAGATCATGCTCGCGCTATCGATGTTGTTTTTCATAATGCAAAAGCTGGAACAACATATAATATTGGAGGACACAACGAATGGACAAACATTGATTTGATTCATTTGCTTTGTAAAATAATGGATAAAAAACTAAATCGTTCCGAAGGCGAATCTGCTAAATTGATTACCTATGTAAAAGATAGAGCTGGTCATGATTTGCGTTATGCTATTGATTCAACAAAACTACAAAACGAATTAGGTTGGACTCCTTCATTGCAATTTGAAGAAGGGCTAGAAAAAACAGTAGACTGGTATCTTTCGAATGAAGAGTGGTTGACAAATGTAACCTCTGGAGATTATAAAAAATATTACGAAGTTCAGTATAGTAAACGCTAAATAAATTAAAAATTGGGACTATTCGATTTTTTTAAAAAGAATACAAAGTTAGAAATACCTGTTGACCTATCTATTCTAGGTTCTGATATTCACTCTCATTTTATACCAGGAATTGATGATGGTGCTAAAACAATTGAAGAGAGTGTTGTTTTGATTACTGAAATGTATAATATGGGGTATAAAAAAGTAATCACTTCCCCTCATATTATTAGCGACATGTTCAGAAATACTCCTGAAATTATTTTAGGAGGTTTAGAAAAAGTTAGGGCTGCCCTCAAGCAAGCCAACATCCCTATTGAAGTTGAAGCAGCAGCTGAGTATTATTTAGATTTTGATTTTGAACGTAAGCTAAACGAGGAAAAATTATTGACTTTTGGTAATAACTATTTGTTATTCGAAATATCTTATTTGAACGCCCCTGACAATTTAAATCACCTTATTTTTAAAATGCAAACTCTTGGATATAAACCTGTAATGGCTCATCCTGAACGTTATAATTTTTGGCATAATGATTTCAATATTTATGAAACATTGGTTGAAAAGGGTGTTTTGCTACAAATGAATGTAAATTCTTTGACAGGATATTATTCTCCTTCCACAAAAGAAATTGCCAAGCAAATGATTGATAAAAACATGATTTCATTTCTTGGAACTGATTGTCACCACACAGGTCACATCGAATTAATTAAAAAAGTAGTTTACGAAAAATATTTGCAAAAACTTATTGATAGTGGTAAGTTGTTAAATAATACCTTGTAGTATTCTTGTTTTATTTGATGTCAGCTAAATTGAAACTATTTATGTAATAGAAGCTACTAGAAATAGTATTTGGAGAAAAATATAAACATGTTTTAAATAATATCTATTAGGAATTTTTATTTACGTATCCATTTGAACTAAAGTCGCTTCAACCTTTGTAAGCATATCATCAGTAAAATCTAGGTGTGTAACAAATCGAATGGCTTGTTTGCCAAAACCAACAGCTTTGATATTCTGTGAAGCTAATTTTAGAACAAAGTCTTCGGGCTTTATTTTAGTATTCAAATTAAATATAATAATGTTGGTGTCGACAGGTAAAACGCTTTCAATGAAGCTTAATTTAAGCATTGTATTTGCTAATTGTTTAGCACGTTTATGGTCGTCTTTCAATCTATTTATATTGTTATCTAATGCATATATTCCTGCTGCAGCAAGATAGCCAGCTTGTCGCATGCCTCCACCAAATACTTTACGAACTCGTCTTGCCTTACGAATAAATTCATTATTACCTAATAAAACCGAACCAACTGGAGCACCTAAGCCTTTTGATAAACACACCGAAATAGAATCGAACAGATTACCTAAATCTAATGGTGTGTAATCGTTTTCTACAATGGCGTTAAAAATTCGTGCACCATCTAGATGATAGTTAAGATTATTATGCGTGCATACTTCTTTTAATTTCTGCATTTCTTGAAACGAATAATAGCTTCCACCTGCTCTATTAGCTGTGTTTTCAATGCAAACAAGTCTTGTGTGCGTTAGCCAGTCGTAGGTAGGGTTTATATTTTCCAAAACTTGTTGAGCTGAAATTCGACCACGTTCTCCATTTATCAATTTAGCCTGAACACCTGAATTAGATGATATCCCACCACCTTCATAATTATAAATATGAGCTGTTGCATCACATAGCAACTCATCGCCTGGTTGTGTATGAACTTTAATTGCTATTTGATTTGTCATTGTTCCTGACGGACAAAATAAGCCAGCTTCTTTTCCAAAAAGAGTAGCAATTTTTTTTTCCAATGCATTTACCGTTGGTTCTTCATTAAATACATCATCACCAACTTCAGCGTTTAGCATCGCATCTAACATTGCCTTTGTTGGCTTTGTAACAGTGTCACTCCTTAAATCTATAATCATTTTTAAATATTATTTTTTAGAGTAAGATAATTTATTTTTTTCGAGCTACCATTAAACCATCACGAATGGGTAACAAAATGTGTTCTACTCTTAAATCATTATGAATCATTTTATTAAATGAATCGATTATTTTGGTATCTAAGTCCGAGTAATTAGGGTTATCAATTACTTTGCCACTCCACAATACATTGTCCGAAATAATGTAACCACCCTTATTTACTTTATCAAATATTAAATTATAATAATTAGCATAATTTCTTTTATCGGCATCAATAAAAACTAAATCAAATGTTTCGTTTATTGTTGGAATCACATTTAATGCATCACCAATAATATAATTTATTTTACTTGAAACACCTGCTTCGTTAAAATATCTTCGAACCATTTTCTCTAGCTCTTCGTTAACATCAATTGTAAATAATGTTCCATTTTCCTGCAGTCCTTGTGCTAAACAAATTGCTGAATAACCAGTATAAGTTCCGATTTCTAAAATATTTTTCGGTTTTATCATATTGCTGAACATGCTTAAAATATTTCCTTGCATGTGTCCAGAAAGCATTCGTGGTTGAATTACTTTTGCATATGTTTCTCGGTTTAATTTTTTTAAAACTTCTGATTCGGGCTGAGAGTGCTCTAATGCATATGCTTCTATTTTTTGGTCAATAAAATTCATTTATGGTTCAGATATTTGTTCTTCAATGATTTCTTGCACTCGACCAATTTGTCGGTTGTCCAAAATTATTTTTATTCCTCTAGAATGAAAAGGTTTACTTGTAAGAATTGCTCTTACTTTACCTGTAGTCCGTTTTCCTGTTCGTTGATTTTTTTTTAATACAATAGAAACCTCCATACCCAACTTAATGTTGTCCCTAAACATATTCGGTTTATGTGGATTATTTAGATTCATTTCGCTTACGCTACGAAGTTAGGATTATTTTTATTTGATTTTAAAATCCAATTCAATTGGTTTTTTTCGAAAACTCTGCTTCGAGTTTATTTATTATTTTCTTTAACCATCTCTTCCTTTAAATCATATTTTAATTCGCCACCCCAAAGCCTCATTTGGTTTAAAATCCAGGCTTGTCGTGAGCGCGTATAGGAACTTGGTTTTGCTGCTGAAAATTTTATTGGATTAGGCAATACAGCAGCAATCAATGCGGCATCGGTTTGAGTGAGATTCTTCGCATCTTTATGGAAAAAAGAAGTTGCTGTAGCTTGAGTTCCGTAAACGCCATCTCCCATTTCAATTACATTTAAATACACTTCCATGATGCGTTTTTTATTCCAAATAGTTTCAATTAAAAAAGTAAAATACACTTCGAATCCTTTACGAATCCAACTATGACCGGGCCAAAGAAAAACATTTTTTGCTGTTTGTTGGCTAATGGTGCTTGCACCTCTTTGCTTTTTATGATTTTCATTATATTTCAATGCTCTATCAATGGCTTCAAAATCGAATCCGTTGTGATTAATAAAATTTTGGTCTTCAGAGCACACTACTGCCAATTGAAGATTGGGTGAGATTTCATTCAATGGTACCCATTCTTTTTTGAGTTTTATTTCTTTGCTATCTATCTTTTGTTCAATACATCGAATAAGCATCAGTGGGGTTAAAGGGATAGGTGCAAAACGAAATAAAATAACCGAGCCAATACTAATTGCAAAAAAACAAATAGTCGATTTCCATATAAATCTCCAGCATTTTTTTAAAATAAAGCTCACAAAATATATTTTTAATATTCGAATTTAGGACAAGCAGAAACATCACCACTTAATCCTTCATTACTCATAAGTGGTGTAAAACCCATCATAATCTCTGTTGAATTTGCATTTGCATATCTAAATTTAGAAATGGTATAATCATAAGAAAAACCAACTACTAAATTAGTATATATTCTTACTTGTATCATTGCAGATATTGCATCGTGCATGCGGTATGATAGACCAATGCCAATACGTTGTCTGT
The DNA here is from genome assembly GCA_947380175.1 of Bacteroidota bacterium. Lineage (GTDB taxonomy): Bacteria > Bacteroidota > Bacteroidia > 2-12-FULL-35-15 > 2-12-FULL-35-15 > 2-12-FULL-35-15. The sequence goes on from CANCPZ010000012.1 coordinate 25,353, forward strand.
AATACGCCATAAAATTAAAATTGGTAACTGGCAGGTTTTTAAAATTAGTTTGTACCAAAACAGCAGGTATAAATGCATAATCATAATTAAAAGATAAAAACTTTTTGCTCGCAGTAAAATAGGCGTTAGGTAATAATCTGGAAGGAGTGCCAATTTCTTTGGCTCCTTGGTTTAAGGTGTTTTTGTATATGTTTCTGATAGATAAGCCTATTGAAAGTTTTGAAGAATTTAAATATAATCCAGGAATAATATCAGGGTATAGCAATACACTTGCCGGTTTTAAAGCCAATGCAGGGTCGTTAGCGTCATAAACTATGTTGTCTATAAATACTTGTTTTATTCCTGAAGAAAACCCAAAACTTAAAGTATACTTTGGAGTTAGTTTTAAATGAAAAGCATACGTACCATAAGCTACTTTATTATGGAATAAACCAAACTCATCTTGTTCAAGATAAATACCTACACCATGCCAGTAACGTTTATAACTATGTTTTTTACCAATGTTTTTTGTAACGCTTGCAAATTGAGTTATCGGAGCTAATGCAAATCCTCGCCATTGAGTTCTTCGGCCAGTCATAAATTGAAGACCTTTTATATAGCCTGCTACAGCGGGATTTAATCCAAAATCATTCATTGTGAATTGAGTATACTCAACCGACTGTTGCGCCTTTAAAGAATTTAAAACAAGTACACTAATTAATATGATAATTATTTTTTTCATGTTTACCGAATAATCGAAACGCAACCTTTTTGTAATTCTGTAGTTTCATTTTTATCTTTAAAAATAATCCAGTAATATGATGCATCTGGCACCGGCGCTCCAATTAAATCCTTGCCATCCCATTGTTTTGTATATAAACCATGGTACTCATAAACTTTTTGCCCTACTCTGTTATATATTAAAATATAGGCGTTTGGGAAGTAATTAGCATTTCCAATAAACCAAGTATCGTTATATCCATCATCATTTGGAGTAAAAACTATTTCAGGTGATAATTCACATGCTGTTTCTTTAACAGTAATTGATAAAACTGTATCATTCAATAGTCCATCAGTAACCTTAACAGAATAGGTTGCAGGAAGCAAGTCAAAAATTTCAGAGGTTGTATTGCCATTACTCCAATGGAAAGTATAAGGAGGATGATTATTTGTAACTTTTATAGTTACATTTCCTAATGTTTGATTATTACATGTAGGTTTAACAATAATTACATTACTAACTATCTGTGCAACCAATGAATTAACGCTGATTATAACAATCACTAAGGTAAAAATAAGCTGCTTTTTCAATTTTAATTACATATTTTATTAATTAATTCTTCAGCCATAATACTTCCTTTTTCGGCTGCTAATTTAAATACTTCACATGCTTTTGTTTTTTCTCCATTTTGATACATCATGGTAGCTAAACCTATATAGGCTTCTCTATATGTACCATCCATCGCAATAACTTTTTTATAATCATTTACTGCGTCTTTATATTCGCCCGAAATATCCTCTAAATAAGCACGACTATAATACGCACTTATGTAATTTGTATCTATTCGGATTGCCTTATCTAAATCTTTTATAGCAGAAGAATAATCATTAAGATACCCCTTGGTTAAAGCCATATTATAATATGTTTTAGCGTTGTTTGGATGAATTGCTAGCGCCTTATTAAAGTCTTTAATTGCTGAAGGGTATTGTTTTAGCTGAGCTTTTGAAATCCCTCTAAAATAAAAGGCTTCAAAATAATTAGGATTTATTTTTATTGTTTTGTCTAACTGCTTGATTGCTGTTGAATAATCTTCTAATTTATAATTGATAATTCCTGATAAGCAATAAGCACTATCATACGACATATTTATTTGTATTGCATTATCCAAATCGTTTAATGCCGAATGGTAATCTTTTAAGGCCTCGTTTAAAATAGCACTATTGTAATATTCCAACGCATTGTTTTGTGCAGCTGATAGTGCAGTGAAAATTGAAAAGAATAGTACTATAGATTTTTTCATTATAAAACTGCTTTGCGATAGTCTTACCAAATTTAAACTAAATTTTTAAATCAGTAAATAGAATTAATTTAAAGAATTAAAAAATCCTGTAAATAAATTTTACAGGATTTTTTATAAACATAGAAATAGTTTTTTTATTTCATCAATTCACCTAAAGCATTGTCAAATATAGCTTTTGCTTCACTTACGGTTCCGAACGATTCTCCGTCAATAATCATTTCTTTCCCTTTTACATCACCTAGATATTCGAACTCCGCTCTTGAAGCCATCATCAAATCAATGAATTTATCTTCATCATCTTTTTTAACCGAAACAATTACACGGCTTTGTGCTTCACCAAATAAAAAGGCATCTTTACGAACATCTTCATCAGAGCTAATGTCAAAACCTAAATTATTTGTCATTGCACTTTCTAACAATGTAATAAATAACCCTCCATCAGCACAATCGTGAGCTGATTGTATTACTCGTTCTTTAATTATTTTTTTTACTGCTTTTTGTACTTCGTATTCTTCATCTAAATTAAAAGCAGGAGCAGGGGTGTTTTTTACGTTGTGGTATGAATAT
>CANCPZ010000013.1 GCA_947380175.1 Bacteroidota bacterium
AATACGTGAAAAATAGGAATACTTTACTTTGTGAATTAAATACATTAAGAATATTCCAGTGGCTACAGTAAAAATATGTTTGAACAGATAAGAACCTGTATCGCCATTTTTATAACGGTAGGCCAATGCAACAACAGAGCTATAAACAACCAATATGGATAATAAGGACAACAACAAAACAATTGTCCAAATTACCTTATCGCCTTTTATATATTTAAATATATTCATTCGTATTATGCTGTGTATTTATTTTGCCGAAAGCTTTTTAACTACGTCTTTAAATTCATTTCCTCTGTTTTTATAATTGATGCTTTCGCAGGCAGGAGAAAACAAAACTAAACTTCCAGGTGTAGCATATGCTGAAGCTATTTGAACAGCTTCATTAATTGTTGATGCTTTTGCAAACAGCATGTAATGTTTTGAATAATGTTGAAAAATAAGATCATTGTTATTTCCTAAATAAATAATTGAAACAACTTTTTCTTTTATTTGTTTTGCAAGAATGGAGTAGTCGTTATCATCCTCTTTCCCTCCAATAATAAGTACTACCGAAGAATTTATTTGTTCTAATGAATTGCGAGTAGCTGTTAATCGGATGGATTTAGAATCGTTAATATAACTAACTCCATTAATTTCAGCAACAAATTCCAATTGATGGTTGTCATCCGATGATTGTATTTGTTGACGAGATAACAAACTGTTTTTCCCTTTTGTTAAATCAGTAAGTGCGTTTATTTTTTCTGGCATTTTTTTATTTTTTTAGAAAAAAATTAATTGTGTTATTATTACAATGCTCTAACAGCTTCTTTAAACTGTGTGCCTCTGTCTTCGTAGTTTTCAAATAAATCGAAACTAGCACATGCTGGCGATAATAAAACAGTATCACCTTTTTTACCAATTTTATAAGCTTGTGCAACTGCTTCTTTTGCCGAATTTGCTTCTAAAATGGTTTCTACCATTCCACCAAAAGCCTTGATGATTTTATTATTATCGGCTCCCATGCAAATAATTGCTTTCACTTTTTCTTTCACTAAATCATTTAACATCGAATAATCGTTTCCTTTATCAACACCGCCAAGTATAAGAATAACTTTGTTGTTCATGCTTTCAAGTGCATACCAGGTAGAGTTTACATTAGTAGCTTTCGAATCGTTAATAAACTCTATTCCGTGAACATTGCCAACTACTTCTAATCGGTGGTCGATATTATGAAAATCAGAAAGGCTCTCACGTATAGTTTCCTTTCTGATCTCAACCAATTTGGAAGCAACTCCAGAAGCCATAGAATTGTAGATGTTGTGTTTACCCTGTAGTGCTAGTTCTTGAATTGTCATAAATAAAGGATTAGTATTGTTTGTGTTTATTACTAGTTTGTTGTCTTCGTTTAAGTAGGCGCCTTGCTCTACTATTTGTTTTATTGAAAAAGGGTATTGTTTTGCTTTTATTGTTTTTTTTGTTAGTTCATTTTTTATTAACTCGTCATCAATGCAATAAACAAATTCATCATTCGCTGTTTGGTTTTGTATGATTCTAAATTTAGAATCAACATATTGTTGCATTTCATAATTATATCTATCCAAGTGATCGGGCGTTATGTTTAACAGTATCGCTATATCAGCTTTAAAATCAAACATTCCATCTAGTTGAAAACTGCTTAGTTCAATCACATAGTAATCAAAATCATTTTCGGCAACTTGCATCGCAAAACTTTTTCCAACATTTCCTGCCAACCCAACTTTTAATCCTGCCTTTTGAAGTATGTGATAAATCAACAATGTTGTTGTTGTTTTTCCATTACTTCCGGTGATGCATATTTTTTTAGCATTTGTATATTTTCCTGCAAATTCTATTTCCGAAATCACAGGGATATTTTTTTTTACTAATGCTTTTATTAAATCTGTTTTTTCAGGAATCCCCGGACTTTTAACTACTTGGTCAGCATTTAAAATCAATGCTTCAGTATGTTTTTCTTCTTCCCAATTAATGCTATATTTTAAAAGAACGTTTTTGTATTTATCTTTTATTTTTCCTTTGTCAGAAAGGAAAACATCAAATCCTTTTTTTTGTGCAAGTATTGCCGTCCCTACACCGCTTTCTCCTCCGCCAAGTATTACCAAGCGTTTCATTTATCTTAATTTTAATGTAACTATTGTTAATGCTGCTAGCATAATTCCAATAATCCAAAAACGGGAAACAATTTTAGATTCGTGCATGCCTAATTTCTGATAATGATGATGTAATGGTGCCATTTTTAATAAACGGTTTTCTCGTGCGTATTCAATTCCATATTTTTTCTTTCTTCTTTTAAAAACTGCTACTTGAAGAACAACAGAAACATTTTCAACTAAAAACAAACCACATAGAATTGGAATTAAAAGTTCTTTTCGAATTGCAATTGCAAATACTGCTATAATTCCTCCTAATGCAAGACTTCCTGTGTCGCCCATAAAAACCTGAGCAGGGTAGGAGTTATACCATAAAAAACCAATACAAGCACCAACGAAGGCAGATATAAAAATTACTAGCTCTCCCGAATTTGGTATGTACATAATGTTTAAGTAATCAGCAAAAACAGTATTACCTGATACGTATGCTAAAATTCCCAATGTAACTCCTATGATTGCTGATGTGCCAGTTGCTAATCCATCAATGCCATCTGTAATGTTTGCCCCATTTGAAACAGCTGTTACAATTAAAATAACAACGGGAATAAATATTAACCAAGCCCATTTTTCATAACCATCTCCTAAAAAAGATAACAGTGTAGCGTAATCGAATTCATTATCTTTTACAAATGGAATTGTTGTTTTCATTGATTTTGTAACTTCTTTGGAGTATATAGGCATTTGTGGCGAAGCATCTGTACTACTTACTGCGTCAATGGAATAGGAGCTTTGTCCACTGGTAAATATTTTTTCTTTTACCACAACTTCATTATTAAAATATAATGTAACTCCTACAATTAAACCAATTCCAATTTGACCTAATACTTTAAATTTCCCTTTTAATCCAGCTTTATCTTTTTTAAATACTTTTATGTAATCATCTAAAAAGCCAATTAAACCAAGCCAAATGGTGGTTAATATCATTAGTATAATGTATACATTATGCAGTTTTGCAAATAATAATGTAGGAATTAATATGGCCGAAAGTATAATTAACCCACCCATCGTAGGTGTTCCTTTTTTCTCCATTTGTCCATCTAAACCTAAATCACGAACGGTTTCTCCAACTTGTTTTTTGTGAAGTAGATTGATTATTCGCTTACCTAATACCATTGAAATCAATAAGGAAAAAATTAAGGCCATTGCAGCTCGGAAGGATATATAATGAAACACCCCAGCTCCTGGAAAATTTAATCGGTTATTTAAAAAGTCGAATAGATAGTAGAACATTTTGTAATGTGTTAATATTGTTTTTTATTTATCATATTTAATTTGAATACATTATTGTTCAAATAATTTTAAGTTTTCTTTCAAAACCAAAAGGTCGTCAAACGAATGTTTTACACCTTTTATTTCTTGGTATTTTTCATGCCCTTTTCCAGCAACAAGTATTATGTCGCCTTGTTTAGCATATGAACATGCTGTTTTTATTGCTTCATTTCTGTCGGTTATTGATATAGTTTTTTTATTATTTACGGCATCAATGCCCACTTGCATTTGTTTTATTATCGTTTCAGGATCTTCGCTTCTTGGGTTATCGGAAGTTATTATTACTTTGTTACTCATGTCGCAAGCAATTTTGGCCATAAGTGGTCGCTTAGCCGAATCTCGATCTCCTCCACATCCAACAACTGTAATAACCTGTTCATTACCTGTTCGGATGTCTGAAATTGTTTTTAAAACATTTATCAATGCATCTGGAGTATGCGCATAATCAACTATTCCAATTATTCCATTTTCTGTTCTGATATATTGAAAGCGACCTTCAACAGAATCTAAGGAGCTTAATGTTGTAAGTATATTTGTTTTATCTTCTTTCAATAATACAGCTGTTGCGTAAACTGCAAGTAGATTGTATGCGTTAAAACTTCCAATCAACTTTGTCCATACTTCATTGTTATCAATATTCAAAAGCAATCCACTAAAATGATTTTCAACTATTTTGCATTTAAAATCTGCCATTGAACGAAGCGAGTATGTTTTTTTGATCGCTTTTGTATTTTGTAACATCACATTTCCGTTCGCATCGTCCACATTAGTAAGTGCAAAAGCATCACTACCTAATAAGTCGAAGAATTTTTTTTTCGCTTTAATATACTCTTCAAAGGTTTTGTGGTAATCTAAATGGTCGTGTGTAATATTTGAAAAAACACCCCCAACAAAATGAACACCTGTAATTCTGTTTTGAACAATTGCATGAGAACTTACTTCCATAAAGCAATGTGTACATCCTTTGTCGAGCATTAAACGCAGCATAGCATTTAGCTGTATTGCATCAGGTGTTGTATGTGTTGCAGGGATTATATCGTTGTGGATTTGGTTTTTTACAGTTGATAATAAACCAACTTTATAACCAAGTTTTTTAAACAAGTTAAATAATAATGTTGCTGTTGTTGTTTTACCATTTGTACCTGTAATGCCAACTAATTTTATTGATTCAGAAGGGTTGTCGTAAAAATTACTTGCAATTATTCCTAAAGCAATAGTTGTATCTTTTACTTTGATATAAGTTATTTTTTCATTTATATCTGATGGGATTGCTTCGCATAAAACCGCGATTGCTCCTTTTAGTATGGTGTCATTTATATATTGGTGCCCATCACTTTGTGTTCCTTTTGTGGCAATAAATAAACTATCTTTTTCAATTTTACGCGAATCAAAACTAATAGACATAATAGCCACATTTGTAGAACCAATTACTTCTATTAATCCAGCTTTGTATAATATGTCTTTTAATAATTTCATTTTTTCAATTAAATCAATTGTAAAATAATTTGTGTTCCCTTTGTAAAAGAGCTACCAGCATTTATTGATTGAACCGCAACCGATCCTTTACCAAAAAGTCTAACTCTAACTCCATTGTTTTCTAGCAAGTACAAAACGTCCTGAGCGGTCATGCCTATTAAATCTGGAATTAAACCATGTTTCAACATTTCTTCAGCATTCTTTGATAATAAACTAACAGAAGTAGAATCTTTAGTTATGCTCGATACCCACTCAGCTTTTAGATTATTAGATTGCATTGGTACATTCAGTTTTTTTAATACTGCAGTCAGCTCTTTTTGGTCTCCTCCTTTTGTAACAGGTGCTTTTGTTGCATATTTTGGCTGTATCGAATTAATTTCTTTGTGTATTTCTAAACTTGTTGAATATACTTTATCCGCCACATCTTTAAATACAGGTCCTGCTACAACTCCTCCATAGTAAGCATCTCCGGATGGTGCACTTACAACTACTATACAAGAATATTTTGGATTATCGGCCGGAAAATAACCTACAAATGAAGCTTGGTATAACATTTTTCCATTTACTTTTCCTATTTGCGCAGTTCCTGTTTTACCAGCAATTTGATAGTTTGAAGCAGCTAAGCTTTTTCCAGTTCCTCTTATCACAACTCCTTCCATCATTGTCTTCGCTTTTTTTACGGTAGCTTGCGAACATATAGATGGATTGATAATTTCAGGCTCAAATATTTTTGTAGTCTTTCCTCGATCACGAATTTCTTTTATAAACATTGGGCGCATCATTTTTCCATTGTTTGCAATGGCACTATAAAAATTTAATATTTGCAAGGGAGTAATACGTGTTTCATAACCATAGCTAATCCATGGCAATGAAATTGCTGACCAAGTTTTATCGGAAGTGTTTTTAATGTAAGGAATAGCTTCTCCTGGTAACGACACATTCATCGTTGAATTCAAGTTCATTTTATATAATCTATCAATATATTTTTGAGGGTATCTAGAGTAGTAGCGAGAAATTAATTTTGTTATCCCTACATTGGATGATTGTTCAAAACATTCTTGAACACTATAAACAGGTTTTGCAGGCCTATGTGAATCAGCTACTTTGTCTTTACCAAAAAAGTATATTCCATTTCCTACTTCAACTTTCTCTTCTAATTTCACATTATAATCTTCCATTACTGCTACTAGCGATGGTAATTTAAAAGTCGAGCCGGGAACAGTAGCAACACCAACAGCATAATTTAAATTTTCTAAATACATGGAAGTGTCTTTTGGATTGCGTGTTAAGTTTGCAATGGCTTTTACTTCTCCTGTTTTAATTTCCATTAATACTAAACATCCATGGTCGGCACCATGTTTTTTTAAGCAATTCATTAAGGAGTTTTCTGCAACATCCTGAACATTTATATCAATAGTTGAAACAATATCGTTTCCATCTTCTGGTTCAATTTCATTGTCGTCATTGATTGGTCGCCAAACATTGCCAGCAATTTTTTGCATCAAACGATGACCGCTTATTCCTTCCAAATAATTATTGTAAGCAACTTCTAAACCATATGATTTACCTGTACCGTTTTCGTTAAGTTTTCCAATTGTTCGTGCTGCAAGAAATTGAAATGGACGTTCGCGTTTATTTGTTTGTAAATAAATAAATCCACCTTTGTTTTTCCCTTTACGAAGCAATGGGAATTTTTTCATTTGTTGCATTTGTGTAAAAGAAACGCCTCTTTGAAGAACAACCCATCTGTCACCATTTTTGCGCGCAGTAATTAATAGTTTTTTATATTCTTTTTGAGTTTTATCTTTAAATAGATTCGATAAATGATACGCAAGGGAATCTACGTTGTCATAAAAAATTTCTTTTGTTATAGCTTCTGTATTTACATCCATACCTGTTTCATAATATGGTAATGATGTGGCGAGTAAACTTCCATTGGCGTCATAAATATTTCCACGAACAGCTTCAATATCAAAAAACTTTGTTGAAAAACTTTCTGCTTGAGCTCTCCATTTGTCTCCTTCAGAAAATTGAACGATAAATATTTTGGAAATAATAGCGACACCGAAAAGGCATATAATAAAATATATGAGATATACGCGCCACAGTATGTCTTTTTTAACTTCCAATTTTTTTAATCTTTTTTAGGTGTTGTGTCAACTAGTTGTACTGCAATTTTTTTGGGTGGAACAACGCTTTCCTTAATCCCAGTTTTTTGTTTCGCTAAAGCTTTTGCTACTTCTGTTTGTTTACTCATTATTACTAATGAATCTTTAACTACTATGTATTCAGTTCTTAATTCTTTAATTTCATTTGTTAAAATGTTTACTTTTCTTACCTGATCATCGGCATAATACCCATTTGCTATGTAGCATACTGCTAGAAATGAAAGAAAAAAAATAAATGGTAAATTTTTTACTGTTGAATCTTTCGAAAGGAAATTTCCACTAACAACACTTGCAACCGAGCGCACCACTTTATTATCCTTTGCAGGCTTTTCAGGTTTTTTTGGTGCTTCTGCTTTTTGTTGTTCTTTGAATTTATTTCCCACTTTTGATTTTAATCGGTTATTTTTTTTCTGCTATTCTTAATTTGGCACTACGCGCTCTATTGTTTTCTTTATTTTCTGTCTCGCTTGGTAATATTGGCTTTCGTGTTATTAATTCAAATGGCGTAAGTTTGTTTCCGAAAAAATCTTTATCAACTTCGCCTTCAAATTTTCCACTACGCATAATGTTTTTTACTAACCTGTCTTCTAATGAGTGGTAAGAAATTACAACTAATCTTCCTCCTGGTTTTAATACATCTAAGCTTTGTAAAAGCATTTCTTGTAAAACATCCAACTCTTTATTAACTTCAATTCGTAATGCTTGAAATACTTGTGCATAGTATTGGTTTTCTTTTCCTTTTTTTACGCACTTGGTAATCATCACTTTCAAATCGTTTACCGTATTTATATACTTGTCTTTTCTATTATGAAAAATAATAGATGCCAAATAACCTGCATTATCAACCTCTCCATACAATTTAAAAATTCGTTTCAAATCTTCTTCATTGTATGTGTTTAAAACATCGGCAGCTGTTTGTTTTGCATTTTGGTCCATTCGCATATCCAATTTCGCCTCAAACCGAGTCGAAAATCCTCTAGTAGCTTCATCAAACTGATGTGATGAAACACCAAGGTCTGCAAGCAAGCCATCAATTGGTAAGGCGTTGTACATCTTTAAGAAATTTTTCAAATACCTAAAGTTTTGTTTGATTAGTACAAAGCGTTCGTCTTCAATCTTGTTTTTTACAGCATCATCATCTTGGTCAAAAGCATACAATTTACCAGTTGTTAAATGTTTTAATATTTCACGGGAATGACCTCCACCGCCAAATGTTACATCAACATAAGTACCTTCGGGATTTATCTTTAGGCCTTCTATACACTCTTTTAAAAGAACAGGGTTGTGATATTCCATCTGTTATTCAGTATCAGTTGGCGAAGGGTTTATTCCTCCCATTACATCTTCTGCTAACTTTTCAAAATCGGATGTGCTATCATTAATAAATTTCTCGTAAGCTTTTGTATCCCAGATTTCAATTCGGTCACCAGCTGCTGCCATCACAATGTTTTTATTCATTCCAGCAAATGTCATCATGTCTTTGGAAATAAGTAATCGTCCTGTACCATCAAGTTCTACAGGTACTACACCGTAATTAAACATTCGGATGAATTCTACATTTTTCTTTACAAACTTGTTAAGTTTGTTCACTTCTTTCACCATTTCATTCCAGGTTGCCATTGGATATAATTCCAACGATTTACTGAAAATGCTACGCTTCATCACAAAGCCACCCTTCAACTCTTTGGTAAGTTGTTTCTTAAATGCAATAGGAAGCATTACACGTCCTTTCGCATCAGCATTACATTCATAAACTCCAAATAAGCTATTCATGGTGGTTTTTTTCTTTATGTCGTAAAAATAAAAATAAATTTCCCACTTTTTACCACAATTTACCACTTTGTTGAAAACTTTTTGTTTTCGAGCATTTATTGTTACAAAAAATTGTATCGTTTTAAGAAGTCATTTTCAAAATCATATCCATTAAACACATCGATAATAAAGAGGTTGATTGCTCATGTAAAATATATTCTAAGCAATTTTTAACATCTCAATTATTCAAAAACTTAACGAACACACTATTTAAGAAGTGAGGTTAGTTGATATTTTTTAAAATCCCGACTTTTAAAACTATCTTTGTGTGTGCTGAAAACATTGACATACATCATTTCAAAACCTAATCACGACATCAATATTGATGCGATTAATAGTAGGTTTGATCGCGTATGTGTTTTTGATTCAAATGATGATGTTAATAGTAAAACCTATATACAATCGTCTAAACTAATTGCCGTTGGATTAACGCGTGAGTTGGTGATTCATCAATCGGAAGGTGCCTTGGATAAATTAGAGAAGTTTTATCAGGAGAAAAAATGTTGGTTGTTTGGATATTTGAGTTATGATTTAAAAAATGGAATTGAAGATTTGGACTCTGCAAATCATGATGGGCTAAATTTCCCTTTACTTCATTTTTTCTCTCCAAAGTTTGTAATTCAAATTCAAGATAAATATGTTTCAATTTTTTATGATGATGAATATGTTTTAGATAAGGATGCCGATGAAATTTTTGAATTATACATTAATTCTTCTTCCAATGAACAAGGCAAATCAGTAAAAAATAAGGCACATCAGAATAATATTCATATTCAATCTCGAATTTCAAAACAAGAATATATCGCTTCTGTAAATCAATTAAAGCAACACATTCGGAATGGTGATATTTATGAAGTAAATTTTTGCCAGGAATATTTTTCAAAAAATGCACAGATAGACCCACTTGACATTTTTCAAAAAATGAATTTTATTTCCATGTCTCCTTTTGCAGCTTATTGTAAATTTGGAACTAATTATTTGATTTGTACAAGTCCAGAACGTTTTATCAAAAAAAACTCCAATAGGTTAATCTCTCAACCAATAAAGGGTACATCTAAACGTTCCGAAAATATAGTTGAAGATGAGCAACTCAAATTGTTATTGAGGGAAAATGAAAAAGAGCGGAGCGAAAATGTAATGATTGTCGATTTAGTTCGTAATGATTTATCTCGCATAGCAAAACGAGGAACGGTAAATGTTGATGAGCTTTTTGGAGTGTATAGTTTTAAACAAGTACATCAACTGATTTCTACTATTAGTTGTGAGTTAAAAGAGGATGTCGCGTTTTCTGAAATAATAAAGTGCATGTTCCCGATGGGCTCAATGACCGGTGCTCCAAAAATTAGTGCTATGAAATTGATTGAGCAATATGAAAGTACTAAAAGAGGTTTGTATTCTGGTGCAGTTGGTTACATTGATCCGAATGGAGATTTTGATTTTAATGTTGTTATTCGTAGTATTTTGTATAATTCGCAAAACAATTATTTATCATTTATGGTTGGAAGTGCCATTACAGATAAAGCTATTCCCGAAGATGAATACGCAGAGTGTTTGTTAAAAGCCAAAGCTATGTTCGAAGTGCTTCAAGTTAATCCAACAACCCTAATTTAAAATTATTAATTTTCCGGATGCTTCAGTTATTTAAAACATACAATCAAAATAAATCACTTTTTTCTTCATCAGAAAAAATTCTTCTTACCGTTAGCGGAGGTATTGATTCGATACTGATGTGTGATTTGTTTTTTAAGGCTGGTTTTAATTTTGGAATCGCACATTGTAATTTTCAATTAAGGGGTATTGAAAGTGAGCTTGATGAGGCTTTTGTGAAACAATTAGCTGAAAAATACAAAGTTCCTTTTTTTTCAAAAAAGTTTAATACATCAAACTATGCCGAGCAAGAAAAAATATCTATTCAAATGGCTGCTCGTTATTTGCGTTACGAATGGTTTGAAGAAATTAGAAAAAAAAATAAATTTAAATACATTGCAACAGCTCATCATCAGAATGATTCTATCGAAACATTTTTTATAAATTTATTAAGAGGAACAGGAATTGCCGGTTTGCATGGTATTTTACCAAAGCAGGGAAATATTATTCGCCCTTTGTTATTTGCCAATAAAATACAAATTGAAAGTTACGTTAAAAAAAATAAACTTCTGTACCGCGAGGATAGCAGTAACGCATCCGATAAATATGTTCGAAATAAAATTCGGCATCATCTTATTCCCTTGTTAAAAGAAATAAACCCCAATGTTGAAAGTGCAATTGTTAATGATATTAAATACTTAAGTGATGTAGAGTTTATTTATAGAAATAACATTGAAAATAAGCGTTTGGAGATTGTAACTAAAAAAAATAATAGCATAACAATTTTAATAAAAAAAATACAAAAACTTAACCCGCTTTCAACTTATTTATTCGAATTTTTAAAACCATATAATTTTAATTTTTCGATTGTTGAGGAAATTATTAAAGCGTTAGACGGAGAATCTGGAAAGCAGTTTTTTTCACCTACACATCGATTAATTAAGGATAGGGAATGTTTAATTATAGAATCAAAAAAAGAAACTAAAGAGCTAGGACAAAAAAAAACAGACGAAGCTTTTTTAATTAGCAAAAAATCAAAAAAAATTCTGCTAGATAATATTCAATTAAGCTTTAAAGTAGAATCAGAAAAATTTAATCAACAATTAGTAACAGATAATAACAGCGCCTGTTTGGATTTTGATAAGCTTGATTTTCCTCTTGAAGTTAGGAAATGGAGACAAGGGGATGCGTTTTACCCGTTGGGAATGACAGGCAAAAAGAAATTGAGTGATTATTTTATTGATAAGAAGTTGTCGCGAATTCAAAAAGAAAACGTAGAAATTTTAATCTCCAATGGTAAAATAGTTTGGGTCATTGGTCATCGAATGGATGAGCGATTTAAGGTTACAAAAAAAACCTTGAAAATTTATTTTGTAAAATCGGTTTTACTACCTTAACTTTGGGATATTATGCAAGATGAAATTCTTTTTGAAGAAAAACAATACATCGGTTTTAACAAATGGGCAATTATTTGGAGAACTGTTTTAGCTGCATTTTGCTTTTTACTTTATTATTGGAGCGAAAACCCAAAACCTGTTGACGTATCAATAATTGAATTACCATCATCTCCAGTTGATGAAAATTCTGGCCAATTGTTTTTCTTAATGGGGCTTGTTATTCTTTTGTTATCTTTAGTTTTAATTTTTGTTTTACACATACATACCAAAATTGTTGGTAATAGCTTGATACTCGATGGGCTTTGGACTTCTAGAAAAGTAAAAATTGACTTAAATACAATTGTTGCAATAAAAAAAGTTAAGTATAGTAAATACCTCTTAAATAGGCCTGTTTATAATCTACACTATAAAAATAAAATCAGATTCTTTACTCAAGGTAATGAAGCTATAGAACTGATTGATAACGATGGTTTAATTTATAGAATCGGTACACAAAAATCAAATGAACTTTTTAATCAATTGAATTTATTGAACACCAAAAATAAAATGTAATATAATGTAACGCTTTTAAAAAAATTGCGTACAAGTAACAATAATATTTAAATTAGCTTTTAAATTTTAAAACCCCCTTCACTATGACTGACATTACTAATAATTCAGAAAAACCCGTATCTATTGAGAAAGAACATATTAGTGGTTTAAAGTTCCCTGATAATGATGTGTTACATTCAAAAGACGAAATCAAAATGCGAATTGCAAATCTAGATAGGGCGATGAAATTAGGTAACATTGAACATAATAAGATGAAAATTATTTTTGAAGATTCTATAGGTAAGAAACAAGTAGAAACAACTGTTTGGGGAGTAACCGATAAACGGGTGATTTTAAAACAAGGTGTTGTTATACCAATTCATAGAATTCATGAGATAAAATAAAATTAATCAATAATAATATTTTTTAAATAGCTCCGTAGTTTCGGAGCTATTTTTTTAACTTTACCCATTGTTGCAGTAATTGACTATATATTGAAAAATTTTATACACATGAAAAACTCTTTCAGATTTTTATTGTTATTTCTGTTAACTTTTATTTTCAGCGATGTTAAATCGCAAATGTCGCATCCCGTAAAATGGAAAACCTTAAGTAAAAAAATAAGCGATTGTGAATACGAATTGCAATTTATTGGAACTATTGAAGACGGCTGGCATGTTTATTCTTTAAATATTAGTGGTGATGATGGTCCGTTACCAGCTCGATTTGATTTTGAAAAAAATTCTGAATACGAATTAGTTGGTAAACCGAAAGAAGGCAAGGCAATAAAAGCGCACGATGAGGTGTTTGATATGGATGTTGCCTATTTCGAAAAAGCAGTAACATTTAAGCAAAAAATAAAATTAAAAACCGATAAAGAGGTTGAAATAAAAGGCAATTTCGAGTTCCAAGCATGTACTGAAGTAAAATGTGTTGTCGAACAAAAAAATCCAATTAATTTTAAATTAAAAGGTACAGCAGCTTGTATAGGTCAACTAAGTTCTTCACCAAATCAAATAATGCAAGTAGCCTCATCGAGTTCTTGCGTGGTTGATTCAAATGCTATTTATGATATTATAAATGCAAAAAATAATAATAAAATTGTTACCAATGTTGGCAAAGTTGACACTGCATCTAAGTCAATTTCGCCTTTAATCAATGTTGCAGATTCTGATAAAAAATCTGAATCTGTTAATTCATGGTGGGTTATATTTTTTCTAGGTTGTTTAGCAGGCTTCTCTGCTTTACTTACTCCTTGCGTTTTTCCGATGATACCTATGACGGTTACTTTTTTTACAAAACGTAGTAAAACAAAAAGTGAAGGAATTAAAAACGCCTCAATCTATTCGTTTTCCATTATTGCTATTTATACATCTATCGGAATCTTGTTTACCATGATTTTTGGTGTCGATGCGCTTCATGCGATGTCGACCAATGTTTGGTTTAATTTATTTTTCTTTTTAATGTTGGTTGTTTTTGCAGTTTCGTTTTTAGGTGCTTTTGAAATTGTTTTACCATCTCGTTTTGTAAATAAAATTGATTCACAAAGCGATAGAGGAGGTTTAATAGGTATATTTTTTATGGCCTTTACCTTGGCGTTAGTCTCTTTTTCTTGTACAAGCGCTTTCATTGGTCCTTTGTTATTTAGTGCAGGTGCAACAGGTAATTTAGCTGGTCCGTTTTGGGGAATGCTAGGTTTTTCTACAGCATTGTCTTTGCCTTTCGGATTGTTTGCTGCGTTCCCAGGATGGTTGAATTCATTGCCAAAATCAGGTGGTTGGTTAAATTCGGTAAAAGTAGTTTTAGGCTTTTTAGAATTAGCATTGGCATTTAAATTTGCATCCAATGCCGATTTAGTTGTTCAAGCAGGCATATTAACCCGCGAAGTATTTATTGCTATTTGGATTGTGATTTTTGGCCTCATGGGTATTTATTTAATGGGTTGGTTTAAACTTTCGCACGATAGCGATTTAAAACATATTTCGGTAACACGTTTGTTTTTTGCTATCACCTCATTTGCATTTACGGTGTATCTGATTCCTGGATTGTGGGGCGCGCCATTAAAAATTATTAGTGGTTTTACTCCTCCCGATTTTTATAGCGAATCACCAAATGGTTTTGGTTTGTCTAAAACAATATCCATTAAAGAC
Organism: Bacteroidota bacterium; assembly: GCA_947380175.1. Classification (GTDB taxonomy): domain Bacteria; phylum Bacteroidota; class Bacteroidia; order 2-12-FULL-35-15; family 2-12-FULL-35-15; genus 2-12-FULL-35-15. The sequence continues at coordinate 14,556 of CANCPZ010000013.1, forward strand.
ATTGGTGATGAAACGATTACTAACAATAAAAAAGAACATTGCCCAAATGATTTGCCTTGCTTTCATGATTACGATGAGGCATTGGCGTATTCAAAAAAAGTTGGTAAACCTTTAATGATAGATTTTACAGGCTGGGCTTGTGTAAATTGCCGTAAGATGGAATCCCAAGTATGGCCAGATGGTGAAGTTGATAAACGATTGCGTAATGATGTTGTTTTGGTGTCATTATATGTTGATGATAAAACAGCATTGCCAAAAAATCAACAAACAATTAAAAAACTTGGAAATTCAGATTTTTTAATAAATACCATAGGCACCAAATGGGCATATATGCAAGCATTAAAATATGAAACAAATTCGCAACCACAATATATTTTGGTTGATGGTGACGAAAAAATGCTTACCACAGAAACCGCACATTACGATCCGGATGTTAAAAAATACATTGATTGGTTAGATGAAGGAATTGCTGAATTTAAAAAGCGAAATGCAAAATAAAAAAATGCCCTATGTGTTAAATAGGGCATTTTTTATTTTGTTAAAATAGAATAATTAAAATTTATTTTTTAGCAACCAGGCATTTGGTTGATTTTTTTTAAGCTCAATTAATTCCACATTTGCTTCCTTACTTGTTGCATAATCTCCACAACTTACTACAAATAAACCTTTACGTTTTCCAATAATTGTTGCCGAAGGATTTTCTTTTTGTAATTCAGTCACAAAATTAATTGCATTTTCTTCTATCTGAAAACAGCCTGCAATTAAATGAAAATTAAAATCAAGATTAACTTCGTTTGTTACAACTTTAGTAGTATCAGGTTTTACCGATTCAATTTCTTTGTTCGTTGTTACTACTTCATCAACACTTAAATGAATAGAGTCAGATTTGATAATAGGAGTTACTGTCAAACTTTTTGTTTTTTCAGTATCAGTATTCGATTTTTTTTGTGATTCTGTTTCTTTAAATGTAAATGGATTAATATTTGAGTAATTTATATTTTTTAATACATCTGTTTTTAATGGTATCCATAACATTCCTGCAATAAGTGGTAAGGCAATTGCTAAAGCTGCATAGCGTTTAATGTTTACTTTCTTTTTTTCTGCCGGAATAACTCCACGATCTTTGAATTCTTTTTCAATCCGTTTTCCAATATTATCGCGCTTAATAGCAGGCGATTGAAATTGGGTTAATCCAAATGCATCTAATAAAAAATTTGTTGTAGAAGGCTCAAATTGAATGTTACGCTCAACATCTAAAAACAAAGTTCCTAGCTTTTCTAGATTTACTTTTTTACCCGTTTTTAAATCGATATTAATGGTATCAACAAAATGGTTTATGTATTTTAGCGCTTGAGGATAGCTTGTTTTTTCGGCACTTGAAATATAATTGGCCAATAAGCCATCGTTGTTTTTTAAATTTTTATTAAAAACAATATTTTTTGAAGGCGGCGTAAACGTATGTTGAGTTGGGTGAATTTTTGCTGGTGCATAATTAGCCACAAACCCACCAAAGTCAGGCAGGATTATACAATCGTTTTCGTATAATAATTCGGTTATGTATTTATCTAAATTCAAATGTTTGCTTTTTTTTGTGAGATGAAATTACAAAAAAATTGTCAACTTTTTCAGGTCTTCAGGTACATCAATTGCAATGCTCTCAAAATCAGTTATTTCAACTTTAATTTTGTATCCGTTCTCAACCCATCTGAGCTGTTCAAGCGCTTCTGCTAACTCTAATGAAGATTGTTTCAGAGTTGTTAATTTGCCCAAAATACCTGTTCGATATGCATAAATCCCAATATGCTTATAAAAGGTGTGGTTGTTGAGCCATTCCATTTCATTTTCCCCTCTTATAAAAGGAATCGTTTGTCTGCTAAAATAAATAGCTTCTTTATTGCTATTTAATACAACTTTAGGGGTATTGGGGTTATAAAGTTCTTCGTTCGTACTTATTTTTTTTACCAATGTCGCAATTTCAACATTTGCCGAATTGAAACACGATGCAACTAAATCAATTTGTTCTGGACGAATAAAAGGTTCGTCGCCTTGAATATTTATAACTATATCGGCAGTTGAATCATATTTTTGTATGGCTTCAAAACAACGATCTGTCCCACTTTGGTGATGCTCGGAAGTCATTATAACATTGCCTCCAAAACTTTTTATGTGTTGTTCAATTCTGCTGTCATCAGTTGCAACAATAACATCATTGAGCGATTTAGCTTTTTTAGATTGCTCATATACTCGCTGAATCATTGATTTTCCATTAATGTCAACCAATGGTTTTCCTGGAAATCTTGTTGATGCAAAACGTGCTGGTATTATTCCAATTATTTTCATTCTGTTAGTAGTATTGACTACGAAATTAGGTAAATTTTTAATGTTTATACTTGATGGGTAAAGATTAAATTTATTTTACATTAGCAAAAAATGAATGTATCTTTGTCTCTTGCAATTTTATATGAAATTTATAAGTCGTTATATTTTTTATTACTTTATATTAACAAGCATTTGCTTGTTTTTTACTTCTTATTGTTTTAAAAAAAGCAATAATGTCATTAGCAATCGCGAATTACTTGAAAGTATTTTTGATGCAATTAATAATGTAAAAACATTGCGTTACGATTTGCATGTTCTTGAACGAATCAAGGGCCGAGTCCACTATTCAGAATCAAAAGTTAAATTGCAATTATCTCCCCGAAAATTATATTTATCATTGAAAGGTCCTGAATTGTTGTGGATACAAGGTGCTAATAATGGCGATGCATTTGTTAATCCTGGTACATTCCCATTTATAAATTTAAATCTTGACCCATACGGTTCGTTGATGCGAAAAGATCAACACCATACTATTCACGAAATGGGGTTTCAATATTTGGCAGATATTTTAAAAGAAGGTATAAAACGCTCTGGCAACAAATTGGATAAATATTTTGTGTTTTTAGGTGAAGAAAAATTTAATGATAGAGCTTGTTATAAGTTATCAATTTCGTTTCCTGATTTTGGTTGGGGGCCTTATACAGTTAAAAAAGGCGAAAACATAACAACAATATCAAGAAAGTTGAGGGTTAGCGAATATATGGTATTAGAAAATAATCCAAAATATACTTGGTATAACGATGTGAAAGAAGGGCAAATAATTCAGGTTCCTAATGCTTATGCTAAACAAACATTACTCTTGATTGATAAGGAATATTTGGTGCCAGTTAACAACAAAATATTTGATGATAAAGGTCTATTTGAAACCTATGAATATTATAATTTGCAAATAAATTCTTCCATTTCGTCAGAAGAGTTTACTAAAGATTACAAAGGGTATCATTTTTAAAATTAATGCGCTTCAAGCCAGTTAATTCCAACACCTATTCCAACTTCCATAGGTACTCTTAATGAATGAATGGCATTTTTCATTCTGTTTTCAATAATTACTTTTACTGTTTCAAGCTCTTGTTTTAAAACATCAAATACCAATTCATCGTGTACTTGCAAAAGCATTTTAGATTTTAGATTTTTTATTTTAAAATCATTCTGAATGTTAATCATTGCTATTTTTAGCATATCTGCTGCACTTCCTTGAATAGGTGAATTGATTGCGTTTCGCTCGGCATAACCACGCACTGTATGGTTACTTGAATTGATGTCTCGTAAATAGCGTCTGCGTCCCATAATGGTTTCTACATAGCCTTTTTCACGAGCACGCAAAATACTCTCATCCATATAGGATTTTATGCCAGGATATTTATCAAAATAATTTTCGATTATTGTCGCTGCTTCTTTTCGAGGAATGTTTAATCGTTCAGATAATCCAAATGCAGATATCCCATAGATAATTCCAAAGTTTACCATTTTCGCATTTCTTCGCATATCGTCTGTTACTTCATCCAATGATATGTTGTAAACCTTTGCAGCTGTGGCTTTATGGATATCTTGTCCTGATAAAAATGCTTCAATCATTCCTTCATCTTTACTTAATTCAGCAATGATGCGTAATTCTATTTGCGAATAATCGGCAGATAGCAAAATATAATTTTCGTTACGTGCAACAAATGCTTTGCGTATTTCTCGTCCTCTTTCGGTGCGTATTGGAATGTTCTGTAAGTTGGGATTATCAGAACTTAGCCTCCCTGTAACTGCTACTACTTGGTTGTAAGATGTGTGAACTCGTCCAGTTCTAGGATTAACTAATTCGGGTAAGGTGTCTACATAAGTGTTTTTTAATTTTACTAATTCGCGATAATCTAAAATTTTCCCTACTATTTCATGTTTGCTAGTAAGCTTAGATAATACATCTTCGCCGGTAGCATATTGCCCTGTTTTTGTTTTTTTAGGTTTCTCGACAATTTTTAAAACTTCAAATAAAATTTCACCCACTTGTTTTGGTGACGATACATTAAAGGGTGTTCCGGCTAATTGTTGTATTTCAGATTCAACAATTAATATATCTTTTTTTAAGTCGATTGATAATTCGGCAAGTGCATTTTTATCCAATGTAATTCCTTCGGCTTCCATATCGGCAAGCACATTTATGAGTGGAATTTCTATCTCTTCAAATAATTTTTTGATATGATACTCATTAAGCATCGGCTCAAATTTGTTTTTTAACTGCAAGGTAATATCAGCATCTTCCGATGCGTATTCTTTGATTGTTTCAAGTGCAATATCACGCATATTTAATTGGTCTTTTCCTTTTTTACCAATTAATGTTTCTATAGAAACTGGAGTGTAATTCAAATATGTTTCGGCCAATACATTCATGTTATGGCGCATTTCGGGTTGAATTAAAAAATGAGCAATCATGGTATCAAATAATTTCCCTTTCAGTTCAATGCCATATCTTTTTAAAATGGATAAGTCGTATTTAATGTTTTGTCCGATTTTATTTATCGAACTATTTTCAAAAAAAGGTTTAAACTCATTTACTATTTGTTGAGCTTCATCCATATTTTTAGAAACAGGAACATAATACGCTTCACTTGTTTTAAAAGCAAATGAAATGCCTACTAATTCAGCACTATTTACATCTAAACCAGTTGTTTCGGTATCAAAACAAATTTCTGAATGTTGATTTAATTCATTAATTAATTGCTCTCGTTTTTCTTTGGTATCAATCAAATGATAGGTGTGAGCAACGTCTTTTATTGTTTTAAAATCAATTTTTTTTACATCTTCAAATTCGGTTACCGAATTTTCATTGGTATCATATTCTTCATTTTCCTGAGCCGAGCCAAACATGTCCATTTGATCGGGATTTACCTTAGTTGCTTTTTGTTTTATTTTTTCTAGTGTAGTTTTTTCATCTTCTTTCGCTTGGTTAGGTTTCAGATCGAGTTGTTCCGCTAATCGTCTAAATTCCAGTTCCAAAAACAATTCTTTTAACGCCTCTTTATTAGGCTCTTCAATCTCTAATGCTTTTTCATCTAGTTCAACAGGTACGTCGCAAATAATAGTAGCCAACCATTTTGATTGAATTGCTTTATCAATGTTTTGTTCTACTTTTTCTTTTAATTTCCCTTTTAATTTATCCGTATTTTGAAGCATGTTTTCGATAGTTCCAAAATCTTTGATTAGTTGAATGGCCGTTTTTTCGCCTACTCCGGGAATGCCTGGAATGTTATCCACTTTGTCGCCCATCAAACCTAAAATGTCAATCAATTGATTAACATTGTTGATATCCCATTTTTTACAAACTTCATTAATGCCCATAATTTCTGCACCATTACCTAGTCGGGCAGGTTTGTAAATAAAAATATTTTCAGATACTAATTGTCCATAATCTTTATCCGGTGTCATCATATAGGTAGTAAAGCTTTTTTTTTCAGCTAGTTTAGCAAGTGTTCCAATTACATCATCGGCTTCATAACCGGGTTTGCCAATAACAGGAATGTTAAATCCTTCAATAACTTTTATAATGTATGGAATAGCTAAACGTAAGTCGTCAGGCATCTCTTCGCGTTGAGCCTTATATTCGGCAAATTCTATATGACGAACTGTTGGCTCTGGAGTGTCAAATACCACCGCAATATGTGTAGGTTTTTCTTTTTTTAAAACTTCTAACAAGGTATTTGTAAAACCTAGTATTGCTGATGTATTTAACCCTTTTGAATTGATTCGGTGATTGTTAGCAAATGCAAAATAGGCGCGATAAATGAGTGCAAACGCATCAAGTAAAAAAAGTTTTTTGTTGTTTTCGGACATAATAATTTTCAGATAATTGTAGTAGTTAAAAATAGAGTAAATTACTTTTGGATTACAAGTTTATTATCAACAAAAAAATTTATATTAAACAATGAAATTAAGCACGATTTATAAATTTCTTTATGTTTGAATGTGAGTTTAAGTTACATAATTTTGAAAAAATAATTTACTTTACTTGAAAAATTATATTTTTCTTTATTTTTTAATATCAACTATTGCGTTTATAAGTTGTAATCCTACTTCAAATACAGAATCTGAATTATTAATTGCTAACCCAACTAAACTTAACGAGGAAGTTTGTAAATTATTAAAAGAACAATTAGTTAATTTAGATACATCTAAAAACCTTGTAATTTCTGGTGATACGCTATTAGGTTCAAAACAAATTTTGAGTTTTTACAAAAAAAACAACTTCAACATTGTCTGGTCAACTAAAGGAAAGGCAAACAAACAAAGAGATTCCTTAATTTCAATTATAAAAAACGCAGATGTATATGGATTGAATTCAGAAGCCTATCATTTGTCTAAAATTAATAGTTTGCTTAATGCGGAATATGATAGTTCAAAAAAACTATTTGATGTTGCGATGCTAAAAGATATTGATTTACTCATGTGTGATGCTTTTTTTAGATTCCTTGTGGAAGTTAGTAAGGGCCGTTTAAATTCATCTAATTTAATACGAGAATGGCATCCCGAAAAAGTAAATGTTAATTTAATTGAACTTTTAAATACGGCAATTAAAAACAACACAATACGAGGAGCCATTAATTTTATTGAGCCCCAAAATCAAACATATACTAGTTTTAAATTGGCGCTTGCAAATTTTAAAATCGAATTTAAAAATAGTAATTGGGATAGTTTAAAAAGTCGCGAATCCGATTCACTTACTTTTAATAAACGGCTTAAAAACAGGCTTTATGCAAGTCACGATTATTTTTATGAATATGCAGGTTCCGATTCAGTAAAGTTGGTAAAGGCAATTAAAAATTTTCAGTGCAAACATAATTTAACCGAAGATGGTAAAATTGGTAAGCTTACTTTTAAAGCATTGCAACAAACCAAGGAAGATTATATTCATCAAATAGAAATGAATATAGAGCGCTGTAGAATGCTTGATTTCCCTAAACAAAAAACATATGTTTGGATAAATATTCCGAAATACGAAATGTGTGTGCTTGAAGAGGATACGCTTGTGTTAAAATCAAAAATTATTGTCGGGCAGCCTACAAAACAAACACCATTAATAAAAAGTACTATTCGTTATTTTATTATTTATCCATATTGGACTGTGCCGTTTAGTATTGCAACAAAAGAAATTTTACCAGTTTTAAAACGTGATAGAACATATCTACACAAAAAAAATTTTGATGTGCTGGATAGAAATAACGGGTTAGTTAATGCCTCAAAAATTGATTGGAAAAAATATTCTAAAAATTATTTTCCTTGGAAATTGCGTCAACGTATAGGTGCAGATAATTCACTTGGCGTATTGAAATTTAATTTTATAAATAAATATGGAGTTTATTTACACGACACGGATAATCATAAATTGTTTAATCGCGAAATTCGTGCTTTGAGCCACGGATGCATCCGATTAGAGAAGTATTTGGATTTTGCAAAATTTTTAATACGCGATGATAGTTTAAATTACCCAATAGATTCGCTTATGAAAGATTTGAAAACAGAGAAACAAAAATATATTTACATAAAAAAGGCAATTCCTATTTATGTAAATTATTTTACTATTGAGGTAGGTAAAAATAATGAATTGTTATTTTTTATGGATGTGTATAATCGTGATAAAAAAATGTTGGAGAGTTTGTCTAAAAGATAAATTCAATAAATCTATTCAACCTTAGTTAACTCTTCTCCACAAGTAATAATTCCTGTGTTATTTGGTAATAAATTCTGCCCGAAATAAATTTTATTTTCCCGCATTCTAAATTTAGAAAGCGCTGTGTTTATTTTTTTTTCTTTTTTACCTGTCAAAGGATTTATTGTAGGTATAACACATCGTTCACAAGGTTTTGCTACGGTAATTTCAATTTTATTTATGTTGATTATTTTCCATAAATCTTCTTCAAAAGCATAGCTCCCACTAATAACAATATTAGGTCTGAAACGAATCATTTCGATTGGTGAAGTTAAATTTTTATTTAACTCGTTCAATGATTCCTGTGAAATTAACAACAACGGATAACCATCGCTAAAGGAAGTTATTTCGTTGTTGTGTGCAAATTCTTTTTCAACATAACGATTGCTTGTGTCTGGCATATATACAAGTTTGCATTTAATATTCAGTTGTTTGCTAAACCAATTACTAGCTTCTTCGTATTCAATTGCTGGGCAGATATCATCCCAAATAGTCACATTAATATGTTTGCCTTGTTCAATAGTAAATGGTAAAATAAATTCAGAATTATTTGCAATTGGATGCGTTATTTTAAACCCATCATTAGTCTGTATTAAATCAAATAATGTTAATTCTGAAATTTCTCGTTGACTTAAAAAATGATTTTTTTCATCAACAAGCATCCATCTTCTATCGTGTTGAAGCCCTCTTTTTTCTAGCACCGCTGTTTTAATACGAATTCCTTTTAGAGATTTTACAGGGTAAATGTAGATGTCTTGAATAGTAATTGATTGCGGCATTTTGATACAAGTGAAATGTATATAAAAATATTGTTTTTTTCTTTCTAAAAAAGTATATAATGATGATAAGCGGATGTGTCGCTTAGTGACTGTTTTTGTAAAACGGATTACAGCAATATCGGCTTTAAAACTACAATAGCATCATCAATAGATTTAATGTTTTCAAACGATAAAGTAAGTTTGCCATTATTTTTTTATTTTAGAAGGGTCAATAGTTTATATTTTCAAAACAAAATCTTCCATATTCTCAGGTGAAATTGTATCTGTTTCTAATGGGTGATATAAATTGGTAAATGTTTTTGTAAAATTTGTTTTCTTTTTACTGTTCCATTTAAACTCCCAGGCCAAAAGTGCTCCATCTTTTTCTTCAATGTAATCAATTTCTTGTTGAGCAGTAGTTCTCCAAAAATAACGGTTACAATATATTTGTTGATAATGCGTATGTTTAAAACGTTCGCTTATAATAAAGTTTTCCCACAAGGCACCTATATCGTTGCGGGATGCTAATGGACTAAATTGATTGATTACAGCATTACGAATACCATTATCAAAAAAATAAATTTTGCGTGATTTTTTTAATTCGTTTCGTAAGTTTCTGCTAAACGAATTTAATCGAAAAATGATAAATGCTTTTTCAAGTATTTGAATGTATTTTTCTACTGTTTCTTTGTCCAATCCGCATGTTTGTCCAAGTTCGTTGTACGATACTTCACTACCAATTTGAAAAGCTAGGGCTTGAATTAAACGCTCTAATTTTTCAGGCTTTTTTATATTTTCCCATATCAATACATCTTTGTATAAATAGCTATCAGCAAGCGATTTGATAATTGATTTTGCTTCGTTAGGGTTGTTGATTACATCGGGATAATAGCCATATAGCATTCGGTTTTCTAATAATCGTTTTTCGTTAAGTAATCCGTGATGATTTACCATTTCTTGAAACGATAGTGGATATAAAAAAAACTCCCATTTACGACCTGTTAATGGCTCGTTTATTTTATTTGCTAACTCCAAAGCAGATGAGCCTGTTGCAATTACTTTTACGTTTTTTAGTTGATCGGTAACAATTTTAATGCATACGCCAATATTTTGAATACGTTGGGCTTCATCAATAATTAAATATTTATTTTTCCCTATTATAGATTTTAATTTAGTTGCATTTGGCTTTTCTAATAGTGTCCTTGTATCAGAATCATCGCCATTTAACCATAATGTGTCTGAAGAGGTAAATAATTTATTGAGTAACGTAGTTTTACCAACTTGCCTTGGCCCAAGAATAATAATAGCTTTATTATCCTTTAACTTTTTTTGTAATTGTTTTTGAATTATTCGATCTATCATAACATTACAAAATTACAATATTTTCGATTGTAACCGAAAAATATTATAATTAATTTCGGTTGTAATCGCATATTATTATGTATATATAGATTTTGCTTATTTAATAGGGTTTTTGGAGGTGATTTTGTTTAGTTAATTTGTAATTATAAAAAAATGTTTGTTTTAGATAGTTAAACCTGTCAGGTTTAATCTCAATTGAACTACTTAGGCAAGATGCCTATGAAAAAAGCGGAACGATGAAGTTCCGCTTAACTTTAGCTAATTATACCATAGTTTAATTTTTACTGTATTACAAGTTTTTTAATATCTACCGTATTTCCTTGTGCATCAATTGTTGAAACAAAATACATTCCATTTCCTGTCCAAGAAGATAAAGAAACATATGATGTTTGTTGATTGATTGCAGTAGTAAATACAACTTGACCTAATGAGTTTGTTATTTTTAAACTGTAACCATTTAACGTTGCAAAATTGCCATAATCAATAGTGATATGATCGTTAGATGGGTTTGGGTATAGTTTAATTGTGTTTTGGTATGTTATAGGATTGAAGCCTGTTATGTTAGCGTTGATAATAAGTGTATCGGTAACAGTTATGTTTTGATAACAAATATTCCCATTGTATAAGTTCTTTATTTCTTGTTGGGATAAAACTCGATTCCATATTCCGATGTCATCTAAAGTACCTTTATAATATTGCAAGCTATTAGAGCCACAACCAAAGTATAAATTAATGTTATTTATTATTGAACCTGTAAGTGGAAATGTAACAGAAGAATCTAAAATACCGTCTATGTATAGTTTTGTTGATACACCCATTTCAAGCACAGAGGTAACAAAATGCCATTGACCATCATTAATAATATTGTTCCCTTGTATTTCTCTTCCATTAGTATTTCCCGAAGCAATTTGGTGCCAAGTATATCCATTACCTTGCAAACCTGTTCCTAAAGCAAATGCAGCTCCAGTATTTGATAAACCACTGTATTTAGCTATAAAATACTTGTTTATATTTGCAGAGCCTGTATGCTTTAGCCAACAAGCAATTGTAATAGAATTACCTGAAATAACGTCAAACGTTGAACTAGAACCAACGATTATTTTATTAGTGAGACCATCAAAATTATATGCTTTATTCGCATTCCCAAATCTATCATTTGTTAACGTAGCTCCATTTACTGTCCCATTATTCGCATTTCCACTTCCATCATTAGCATTTCCATTAAACTCCCACCAACCAACAAGCCCATTATTGGGGACATAATTAGGCACTTGAGCTATAGTTGTACTTATCATACCTATGCTTGCAATTGCAGTTAAAAGTAAATTTTTTGTTTTCATTGTTTTAGTTTTAAGGGTGTGATTATAAAATTAAATTGATTCCTGTTTTAACAAATATAGTAAATAAATCTATAAATAGAGGGTTTATTAATAGAGTTACTAAAGATAGACAAGATATAGAGATTTGTTTAATGAAATCAGAGATAAAAGAACTTGAAAAAAAGTATCTTGAAAAATTAATGGATCGTATTGTTAAGATAAGGAAGGAACGGTCGATAAGCCAAGAACGATTGGCAATTGAGAGTGAAATAGCTCGTTCGTTAATGAGAGGATATGAGCGTAAAGAAAGAAATATTTCCTTTGCTAATTTAGTGCGAATAATAAAATTTGGCTTTAATATGTCTATCGAAGAATTTTTTTCGGAAGGATTTGATAGTGCTCAAGAAAAGAAAAAAAAGAGTACAAAAAAATAAATATAATTAACCTACTACTCCAAAACAGGCTTCAACACCCCAATCGCATCATCAATAGATTTAATACTTTCGAACGATAATGTAAGTTTACTATTCGTTTCTTTCATTTTACACGTTTGCCCATTTTGTTGAACAAACTTTAAAACCTTTGTAAATGTTTCGCTTTGGTAGT
>CANCPZ010000014.1 GCA_947380175.1 Bacteroidota bacterium
CGCCCCGACATAATACTAAAACGATTTACGGATTTCGATTTGTAAATCGTTTTTTAGTATAATTTAATTCTGATCCCATAGCTCAGCTGGATAGAGCAACGGTTTTCTAAACCGTAGGCCTTTGGTTCGAATCCAAATGGGATCACAAATAAAAAGCTTAAAAGCCTTGTTATCATTACGATAGCAGGGTTTTTGTTTTAAATGGGGAATGGTATGGGGAATGGTTTTAGAAAAAGTGAAAAAAAATTCTAATTTTGAATTACTCTAATTTAAGGTCTGCTTACACAAATTAAATATATAACAATTTACAAATTAACCAGGCATGCGTGCTATTTGTTTATCCATCATTTTAATTTGCTTAACTATTTCTTCTGATTTTGGTTTAAGGGCTTTGGCTTTTCTAAAATAATCCTTCGCTATTTTATTTTGGGTTCGTTGCAATTCCATTGAACACAATTGAAGATATGCCGCAGCTAAACTTTCTTTATCGGAAATACCAATTTGTACAGCTTCTTTTAATGTTAAACGAGCCTCCTTAGCATTTCCTTTCTTTAACTGAATAAAACCTAACTGAAGCAAATTTTCGCCCTTCATATTACCAACAATTGACGACTTCGTATTTAAACTTTTACGAATATTTTTTTCGGCAGTAACTAAATCATCCGATGCCATTGCCAAATTACTTTGCAACATATAATATCCTGCTCGTATGGGTTTAAATAACAAACGAGGAAATTTAATTTTCTTAATGTATATAAGCGCTAAATCCACATCTCCATCTGTTACTGCCTCTTGAACAAGTCGCATAGTACCCATCATAAAATAAAGCACTAACGAAATAAATGCAAGTATATAGCAAATCCAAGCTGTAACAGCTCCTCCGTCCTTATCATAAACATGGGAAATTACTCCTACTGCAATCAATCCAATTATAATTGGTAAACGATATAAAATGTAAAAACGTAAAACTTTCATCTTGTTAAATTAATTTATTTGATAAATAATAATTTCAGGAGCACAAAAATAACCTAAAAACGGTTGAGAAGGCAAATTTTATTTTAGATAAAACCAGAAGTTTAGTTCATTTTGGTCCTCTTAATGAGATAAGCCATCAACACCTTATCAAAACCTTCGTTAATGTCAGCTTCAATAAAATCGATTTTATATTGACCACACTTGAGTTTTAATTGATTTTTATAAGAAGCCATTTGACTTAAATAGGTATCTTTTATTTCATTGGGATGCAATTTCAGCTCTTCTCCGGTTTCCATATCCACAAAGCGGTAAGGGCGATTATCAAAATTAAAATCTATTTCTTTATGTTTGTCGACCACATGAAACAAAACAACTTCGTGCTTATTGTGTTTTAGATGCTGAAGCGCTGAAAACAATTGTTCCGAATTAGCTTTAGAATCAAGCATATCACTAAATATAATTACCAATGAACGCTTGTGAATGCTCTCGGAAATTTGATGTAACGATTCTATTGCAGCTGTTTTTTTATGAATAGTTGAATCATATGGCTGTATCATTTTTTCTAACTGATGGTACAACAGTTTATGGTGTAAAGAACTTGATTTTGCTGGTGTATGAACTTCAATTGTTTCTGAAAAAACACTTAATCCAACTGCATCACCCTGACGCTTTAATAACTCAATCAATGCAGCTGCGCAGTATGCAGAAAAAGTAATTTTATTTTGTTTCCCATCTTTGCCATCCGTAACAGGAAAAAACATGGAGGATGAATCATCAATAATTAATTGACAGCGTAAATTGGTTTCTTCTTCGTATCGTTTAATAAATAATTTATCGGTACGTCCAAACAATTTCCAATCTATATGTTTGGTTGATTCTCCTTTGTTGTATAAACGATGCTCGGCAAACTCAACACTAAAACCATGAAACGGACTTTTGTGAAGCCCCGTAATAAAGCCTTCTACCACTTGTTTTGCTATCAACTCTATGTGGGTAAACTGCTGTAAGGGCTGTTGATTTATGGTTTCCATTAAATAAGTGTAATGAGTAAAAGTAAAATAAAAAAAGTCAAAATTCAAAAGAAATAACTTCTGAATTTTGACTTAAAAACTTTTAAAATATTTTACAAAAGTGCTTTTAATTTAGCATCCAATACTGATTTTTGAACAGCTCCCACTTGCTTATCAACTACAACACCACCTTTAAAGAAAAGGATTGTAGGTATATTACGAATACCAAACATTGCCGAAATATTTGCATTGCTATCAACATCTACTTTACCTACCACTGCTGTATCAGCGTAATCTTTTGATAATTCTTCAACAACTGGTCCTACCATACGGCATGGTCCACACCACTCTGCCCAAAAGTCTAATAATACCGGTTTTGTTGATTTTGCGACTAACTCATCAAAGTTAGCATCTGTAATTTCTAATGCCATTGTTCTATTTTTTTATGATTTATAATTGTTTTTTTTATTTTTTTGAATTGAAGGCTAAAGATAAAATTGTATTCTCACATTACAAACGATTTGCCAATTTGTTTTTTATGACAGCTTGTCGTTTTAATTTAATTTATATTCCAAACCATTCAACTTTAACATAGCCAACAATTCATTGTTAGGATTGATTTTTATTTTTTTTGAAGGCATAATTACCACAATATTTTCTTCATTATCAACCACTTTAAATTGCAATGTACAATTACGAGGCTGTGCCTCTAAATTGGAATTTATAATCTCATTAAATTTAAAAATAAAATCTTCATCCAATTCTCTTAACGAAACATTTACAGTAATACTTTTAGCCAACTTGTCGCGCAACTCTGATAATAATTGTATACCTCCAACCTTAAATTCAAAGTTTCCTGAATTACGAAAACGCTCAGCAATTTTACCTCTCACATATAAAAACAAACCGGTTACCATATATGGTTTAAATTTTACATAATCCTCACCAAAGAATGCTATTTCAGAGGACTCGTAATAATCTTCTATAGTAATTTTCCCCCACGGGTTTCCTGTTTTAGTTACTCCGTTGTGCACATTTGTTACAATGCCACCAAACACCAAATCTTTATTTTTATTTTCCTCAATTTTTTTTGTATCACCCAATGTATGAAAACAAAAATTATCCATTTCTAATTTATATGTATCTAACGGGTGCCCTGAAATAAAAAAACCAACAACCTCTTTTTCGTTTTTTAATTGTTCCAAATTACTCCATGGCTCACAAACAGGTATTTTAGGTTCGGGCATATCAACAGCTGTATCGTCTCCAAATAAAGATACCTGAGCCGAATTTACACCCTCCTGATGCGAGCTTCCATAACGAATAACTCGTTCTAAAAAATTACCATTATCATTTCCTTCTGTAAAAAAATAGGTTGCTCGATGAATATCGAAGGAATCTAAACCTCCTGCGTAAGCAAGACTTTCAAAAGTTCTTTTATTTGCTGCTCGTAAATTAATTCTCCTTACAAAGTCAAAAACACTTTTGTATGGTCCATTTTCTTTACGTTCATCAACAATAGAAATAACAGCTGCCTCACCTACTCCCTTAACAGCCCCCATACCAAAACGTATTTGGCCACTTTTATTTACAGAAAAGGCATAGGCACTTTCATTTACATCTGGCCCAAGAACAGGCACTCCCATTCGCTTACATTCGTCCATAAAAAATGTAATTTTATCAATATTACTTAGGTTATGTGTAAGCACTGCCGACATATACTCTCCGGGATAATGAGCCTTTAAATAAGCAGTTTGAAAAGCAACAAAAGCATAACAAGTAGAATGCGATTTATTAAATGCATATTGAGCAAACTTCTCCCAATCGGTCCATATTTTTTCAAGTTTATCAGAAGGCAAACCTTTAGCAGTAGCACCTTCCATAAACTGCCCTTTCATTTTATCTAATGTATACCTATCTTTTTTACCCATTGCTTTACGTAAAATATCAGCGTCGCCTTTCGAAAAACCGGCTAATTTCTGCGACAGCAACATTACCTGTTCCTGATAAACAGTAATACCATAGGTATCGGCCAAATACTCTTCCATCTCCGGAAGATCATATGTAATTGGCTCTATACCATGCTTACGTTTGATAAAATTGGGTATATATTCAATTGGGCCTGGTCGATACAAGGCATTCATTGCAATTAAATCAGCAAACTTATCGGGCTTTAAATTGATTAAATGTTTTTGCATTCCAGCACTTTCAAATTGAAATGTGCCATTAGTATCGCCACATTGATAAAGCGCAAATGTTTTTTCATCATCCAAAGGAATATCATCAATAATAATATCGATACCATGATTTTCTTTTATCAATCGAAGAGCATCTCGCATGATAGTAAGCGTTTTTAATCCTAAAAAGTCCATTTTAATTACGCCTGCATCTTCAATTACACGCCCATCATATTGTGTAATTAACAATTCTGTTTCTTTGGATGCGGAAACGGGAACAATCTCCGTAAGATCTTTTGGAGCAATGATAATAGCAGATGCATGAATACCTGTACCTCTAACAGAACCTTCTAATATTAATGCTTCTTTTAATACAGTTGCCTGAAGATTGTCTCCTGCAAGTATTGCACGTAATTTTTTTACATCTTCCAGATCTTCTTTCGTTAACCCTTCTTTC
Organism: Bacteroidota bacterium; assembly: GCA_947380175.1. Classification (GTDB taxonomy): domain Bacteria; phylum Bacteroidota; class Bacteroidia; order 2-12-FULL-35-15; family 2-12-FULL-35-15; genus 2-12-FULL-35-15. The sequence goes on from CANCPZ010000014.1 coordinate 4,620, forward strand.
GTTTCAAGGCTTGCTTCACCCGTCAATGGAGCATTCATAACTCGCTTTAGCACAATTCCCGGTTTATCTGGAACTAATTTTGCTAACATATTGGACTCCTGCAAAGGCAAATCCATTACACGAGCAACGTCCTTTATACTCATTTTAGCAGCCATTGTACCATATGTTACAATTTGCGCAACCTGATTTTTCCCATATTTTTCAACTACATAATCAATCACTTTCTGACGCCCTTCATCATCAAAATCGGTATCAATATCGGGCATCGACTTACGATCAGGATTTAAGAAACGTTCAAAAAGTAAATTGTATTTTATAGGATCAATATTCGTTATTCCTATACAATAAGCTACGGCTGAACCGGCAGCAGAACCACGACCTGGACCAATAAAAACACCTATATCACGCCCTGCTTTTATAAAATCGGCAACAATTAAAAAGTAACCAGCAAAACCCATTATTCGAATAGTATTCAGCTCAAAATTCAAACGTTCTTCAGCCTCCGGACTTATATCTCCATAACGTTGCTTGGCACCTGTAAAGGTTAAATGATGTAAATAATCATCTTGGGTTAAAAAATTTGTTGGAATAACAAAATTCGGCAACATAATATCCTGCTTCAGTTTCAGGGGAACTATTTTATCAACTATAGCGTTTGTATTATCAATTGCTTCGGGCAAATCGCTAAACAACTGTGTCATTTCAGATGTTGTTTTGAAATAAAACTGGTCGTTAAAAAAGGCAAAACGTTTTCCTTTAAACGAATTAGAATCATCATCACCAAAATCCTTAACAGTTGGTGTACTTTGCTTTTCACCAGTATTTATACACAATAAAATATCATGAGCATTCGAATCCTGCTGATCTACATAATGTGAATCGTTAGATGCAATTATTTTAACATTGTATTTTTTTGCCCATTTAACAAGTACTTCATTTACTTTATTTTGCTCTGCCATTCCATGGCGTTGCAACTCAATGTAATAATCTTCACCAAAAATATCTAACCACCATTTAAATTCTTTTTCAGCCTCTTCTTCGCCATGTTTCATTATAGCCTTTGGAACAGAAGCACCCAAACAACAGGTAGTTGCAATTAACCCTTCGTGATATTGTAAAATTAATTCTTTATCAATACGTGGATATTTACCATATAACCCCTCCATATATCCCAAAGAACAAAGCTTTGTAAGATTTTTATACCCTTCCGGATTTTTTGCTAAAAAAAGCTGATGATAACGCACATCTTTATCATCCTTAGTAAATTGATGTTTATGGCGGTTTTCAACCACATAAAATTCGCAACCTACAATCGGTTTTATTTTATTTGGATTTTCTGGCGTGTTGTGTTTAGCTGCTTCTGCTACAAACTTAAAAACACCAAACATATTTCCATGATCGGTTATAGCAAGTGCTCGCATGTTATCATTCACCGCTTTTTTATAAAGCGAGGATATATCGGCTGCGCCATCTAGCAAAGAAAATTGTGTATGTACGTGAAGATGAGAAAAATTCATTTTTATTTTAGTTCATTGGTTCACTATTTACATAATTATGGGTAAATGGTGGTAATATTTATACTAAATGGGATTGTAAATCTAGCAATAAACAAGTCTATATTTTTGCTCTGTTGAAAAGATTTAAAAACAAAAAAACCTCCCCAAATTAAGAGAAGGTCTTTAAAACTTTTAATGTTATATACTAATACGGAGTGGTGAAAACCGACGTATCTTTTCGCTCCATTGGACGAAAACTTAGAACAGGAATATCACTTTCATTAATCAATTGTTGAGCCACTGTTCCGATAAAAAACTCCTTTACACTCAATTCTGCTTTTGTCATAATCAAAATTAAATCGGCTTGAATTTCATGACCATAATCAAGAACCATTTGAGAAATATCCTGACCACGCAATGTTTTTATGGTGCAACGCACACCTTCATCTTTAATGTATTTCCAAACTTGATTTGAATACGAAATTAATTTATTTTCTGCCGCTTCATCTTTTTGTGTTAAGATAGAGATAACACGAATATCAGCATCAAATAATTTAGCAAGATTAATTGCTTTATTTACCTTTTCACGAGTTTCCTTTGTTAAATCTAAAGGCAATAAAATAGTTTTGCAACCATCGCGATGAACCTTTCCACGAATAGTAATTACTGGATGTTTTGATTCACGAACCATCTTAAATGCATTTTGGCCAATAATCTTACCCAATGATATTTTCGATGATAAACCTATCATAACAAAAAGAGGATTCATTACATCGGCAACTTTATTGATCTCTTCATACACATTACCTTTACGAACCAATGTTTCTACAACAACTCCAGACTCTGCTGAGACTTCCTTTGCTAAATCATCTAACTTTTTTTGAACAAATGGAGGATTGCCTTCATCAATACTAAGAAGTATTATTTTTGAACTTGTCAAACGAGCCAAATTATAAGATTGTTTCAATGCAATCATCGTTTGCTCAGTTGAATCAATTGGAACTAAAATGCAATTTGTAGGTAAAGTTGACATGGATTTTTTATTGTAATTTGTTGCAAAAATAGTTAATTAAAGTTTGAAAAAGAAATTTTTAACTCTAAAAAATCTGAATTCATATCTTGAATTAAAGGCTTTTATCAAGTGATTTATTAAAATTGAAATCCATAAGATATTTTATTTTACCATTTATAATAATTTGATTAGGTTTACAATTACACCACGTAGAGGTTGTGCAACCAATGCTTAATAAAAAATGTGTCGTATGAAACATACTTTAACACTACTACTAATACTTTTATTTATCTCAAATACTAAAGCTCAACCAGCACCTTTCCGAGGGACTTTACTATTTAATTTGACAGAAAAAGAAAACTTCGGAGAATTCTTGACAATAGAAGACTTAAAAAGTAAAAAAGTGCAACTATTATCCGACAACAAAGAAAGTGAATTAAAGTATGACGGGCTAAACAAAGCATTTTCATATACAACAATTGGATTTGAAACCAAGCAATTTGCAATTGTTTACAATAACGACACTATTTTTATTAATTATCCATCATTGCCTTTTGTTGGAGCTGTATATTTGAAAGCACCTATACCACTGAATGGCATGAGCTTTTCGTTCACTAACAATTACACCTACGACGCAATGCATAGTAATCATTATTTTAATAATTTTAAAATATTTTATTTATGTCAAGGATGTTTTATTTCCATCACTTATGCAATGACGGAAGAAACAAAAAAGCACATCAGAAAAGATTTATTTACTAACCCAATAAAACTTATACAATGAAAGCAAGGCAGGTAGTTCAGTGTTTAGAAATCGAACTCATCGCCAAGAGTATATCTTTCTATAATACAAAAAGTAAAGTAAGCTTTTGCGTTTATAACCAAAACCAAGAAGTTTATTAATTTCTACCCACATATTTTAAATGAACAACATGCGAACGCAATGCACTAAATACGGATGGAAACTCTAAATATTTAACTCCAAACTGCTCGCATGTTTCGCGAACTAGCTGAGAAATTTTTGGATAATGAATATGACTAATACGAGGAAACAAATGATGCTCTACCTGAAAATTTAAACCTCCTGTAAACCACGAAACGATTTTACTTTTTGTAGCAAAGTTTGCAGTAGTATTTACTTGGTGTATAGCCCACTCTACATTTACTTTATGATTATCGGAAGTAGGTGATTCGAACACAGCTTCTTCAACAACATGCGCTAACTGAAAAACAACAGCTATTACAAAACCACAAGAAAAAACAACTACTGCATATCCAATTAGGGTATTGGCAACACCTACCATTAAAATTGGCAATACAAGAAATGTAAATAAATGCATGAGTTTGGTAATCCAAAATATGACATGTTCCTTCATATCCATCTTACGGAAAGGTAAATCGCCAATTTTACCTGTAAAATATTTTTTAAAATCTTGAACAAAAATCCATAACAAATAGGTAGTACCATACAAAACCGCCCAATAGATATGTTGAAAACGATGATACCAATGCTTTTCCTGATCTAAATGTACACGTATCCAAGGCTTAATATCAATATCGTCATCCATTCCTTCGATATTTGTAAACGAATGATGATTTACATTGTGCTTATATTTCCATAAATAAACACTACCCCCCATAACATTCAACGAATACCCCATAAGTTCATTAACCCATGTTTTAGTTGAAAAACTACCATGAGCACCATCGTGCATAGTATTAAAACCTATGCCTGCCATATTAATACCTAGCAAAACACATAAAAAAAACGAAAGTAAAAAATTAGGAGTAAAAAAGACCAAAATTGTATAAAAGGAAATTGCAGATATAGCAAGCAAAAATGTTTTAAAATACAATTTAAAGTTACCTGTTTCTCTTATATTATTTGATTTGAAGTAAACATCTACTTTTTCTTTTAATGCGTTAAAAAAGGCACTATTTTTATTATTGAAGCTAACTCTTTGCATACTTTTTATAATTTAATTATTATATACGAAAGTAATCAATTAAAATGATACGACTTAAGTATAATATTAACAAAAAATGTTACGGCTTTTTACTTTTTGATTTTAATGACCAGGTAAAAACAAATTCAGCAACGATATCTCCAATTTCATCTACACCTATTGATTTTAGATCAGAGGTAATCCCTTCATTCGTGTTTTTCAGTTTACTAATTTGTTCCTTTATATGATTTCCGTCATTGCAAATAAAAGTGATTTTACCTGTTGCTTTTTTCAAAAATACAGATTGATTTTTTACTATCAACATTGATATGGGTACCCCTGAGTTTTCAATGCTGTTCATTACCAATAAACCAGTTGTCATTTCGGCTGCCATTGCTTGGCAAGCAAAGTACATGGACCTAAAAGGATTTTGTGTTAACCATTTATATTTAACCGTAACAATTGCTTTTTCGTCATCAAGCTGCTGAACCCTTATACCAGCAAAAAATGCAGCAGGAAGACTTTTAAATAAATATATCCCAAATAAAAAACGATTGTTTACTAATTTCTGGAATTTTGATTGTGGCATTTTATAATTTCAGATTAAACAGGAAATATACTAGCAGAAAGTAACATCGCTTCCTTAAAGGTTTCTTTATCGATTCCTGTATAAATTTTATTATTATCGAAATAGCTTAATAAATTTTCGGTAGGCATATTCCCTGTCAATTTATCGGAAGCCATAGGGCAACCTCCATAACCTTTTATAGCACTATCAAATCTGCGACAACCACTTGCATAAGCTGCATGTACCTTTTCTTCCCAAGTGTTTGGGGTTGTATGCAAATGTGCCCCTATTTCTATTTCCGGAAATTCGGGAATTATTTTATTAAACAAATAGGAAATATTGTCAGGATTTGAAACTCCTATAGTATCAGATAAAGCAATAATTTTAATGCCTAATCGAGATAAACGCTTGGTCCAATTATACACTACATCACTGCTCCACTCATCTTGATAAGGATTTCCAAAAGCCATTGAAATATAAACGACCAATTGTTTTTTATTACGAACACATAAATCCTGAATTTCTTCAACTCGTATTAACGATTCGGCAATAGAAGAATTGGTGTTACGTTGTTGAAAGGTTTCTGATATTGAAAAAGGAAATCCTAAATATTGTATTTCCTCAAATTCTATGGCATCCTGCGCTCCACGAACATTTGCAATAATAGCTAGCAATTTAGAACTAGTGGCACTTAAATCAAGTTGCTCTAAAACCTTTGCAGTATCGCGCATTTGTGGAATTGCTTTTGGCGAAACAAAACTTCCAAAATCAACAGTATCAAATCCACATTTTAAAATAGAATTGATGTACTTTACTTTTTTTTCGGTTTCAATAAAATCGTGAATACCCTGCATAGCATCACGTGGACATTCGATTAATTTCATAATCCTTCTTTTAAAATCCCTTTATTAATTCGCTTAATAACTCCTGGGCCTTCATAAATAAAACCTGTATAAATCTGAACAAGACTAGCTCCAGCTTTTAACTTTTCTATTGCGTCTTCGGCACTACTTATGCCACCAACTGCAATAATAGGAAATGCATTATTCGATTTTTGACTTAAATACCTTATTATTTCGGTAGATTTACCCCTAACTGGTTTACCACTTAATCCTCCTGCGCCTATAGCATCAATGGTTTGTTTATCGGTTTTTAAATTAGCCCTATCAATAGTTGTGTTTGTTGCTACAACACCCGCTATTTTTGTCTGCTTTACAATATCAATAATATCATCTAACTGTTCGTTAGTTAAATCGGGAGCAATTTTTAGTAAAACAGGTTTAGGCGTTTTCTTTTCTGCATTTAAAGCCTGTACACTATTTAGTAAATTTGTGAGAGGTTCCTTATCTTGCAAAGCCCTTAAATTAGGAGTATTTGGAGAACTTACATTTACAACAAAATAATCAACATAATCAAATAAGGTTTCGAAACAAATTTTATAATCGCTTATCGCATCTTCGTTTGGAGTAACTTTATTTTTACCAATATTACCTCCGATGATAATTTTTGTTTTACGTTTTTTTAAATTCAAAACGGCTTCATTAACTCCACCATTGTTAAATCCCATCCTGTTTATCAATGCTTCATCTTCAGGTAATCTAAACATACGAGGCTTATCATTACCTGGCTGCCCCTTAGGGGTTAAGGTACCAATTTCAATAAAACCAAAACCAAAATCAGCTAGTTCATTATATAGCTTGGCATCTTTATCAAAGCCCGCTCCCAAGCCAACGGGATTTGGAAATGTAAGTCCAAACAATTTACGCTCTAAGCGTTTGTCATTAACAACAAAAAAACTTCTTACTAAAAAAGAAACTCCGGGTATTTTAGAATAAAACTTAATTACCTTAAAAACAAAATGATGAATTTTTTCTGGCTGAAACAGAAACAGAATGGGTTTTATAAGATTTTTATACATGCCTGTTCGGAATTGTTAGAGAGCTTTTTTGAGTACTTCTTATTCTTAAAAATAACAAAGTCACCTGACACTTTGAGTGTAATAAGGATTTAAAAATGCTGTATTACCTTTGCAATTATAGAAACGCATTCCATAAGTTGCTCTTCGGTAATTACCAAAGGTGGTGCAAAACGAATTGTATCACCATGTGTTGGTTTAGCAAGCAATCCATTATTCATTAATTCAACACAAACATCCCATGCATTTTTACCATTATGTTCATTAATAACCATAGCACAAAACAAACCTTTACCTCGAACAGTTTTTATTAATTGAGGATATGCTGCCTGAATTGCTTTTAACTCATTTAACAACAATTTACCTAATCGTTCAGAATTTTCGCATAAAGCTTCTTCTTTTAAAACAGTAAGCGCGGCAATACCAACTTTACAGGCAACAGGATTGCCACCATAAGTAGATCCATGTTGTCCGGGTTTAATACACAACATAACTTCATCACTTGTTAACACAGCTGATACAGGGTAGGTTCCTCCTGACAATGCCTTTCCTAAGATTAACATATCAGGTTTTACACCATCGTGATCACAAGCTAACAATTTACCTGAACGCCCTAATCCTGATTGTATTTCATCAGCAATAAATAAAACATTATTTGCCTTACATAAATCAAAACATTTTTTCAAATATCCAGCATCAGGAACAACAACACCCGCTTCGCCCTGAATAGGTTCAATTAAAAAAGCAGCAACATTTTTATTTTTAAGTGCTTCAGCTAAAGCATCAGCATTATTATATTCAACAGCAATTATACCAGGTGTAAATGGACCAAAATTTTTGCGTGCATCATCATCATTGCTTGCAGAAACAATTGAAATTGTTCTTCCATGAAAATTATCTTTACAAACTAAAATAATTGCTTCGTTTTCAGCAATCCCTTTTTTCTCATAAGCCCACTTTCGAGATAATTTCAAGGCTGTTTCAACACCCTCGGCACCCGTATTCATCGGCAATACTTTATCAAATCCAAAATATGAAGTGACAAACTTTTCGTATTCACCCAGTGCGTCATTATAAAAAGCACGCGATGTAAGAGTTAATTTTTTTGATTGCTCAATCAATGCAGCAATAATTTTTGGATGACAATGGCCTTGATTGACAGCGCTATATGCCGATAAAAAATCAAAATATTGTTTGCCGTTAACATCCCAAACGATAACACCTTCGCCACGCTCAAGCACAACTGGCAATGGGTGATAGTTGTGTGCTCCGTATTTATCTTCTAATTCAATTGCCTTTTGTGCGCTGATTTTGTTATGCATAAGAGTTTCCATAGTGTCATTATTTATGCTACAAAATTAATCATTTTTTTTGTACATAAAGACTATGAATTACAAACTGAATCACAAAAAATAAATGTTGCTAAGGTTTCTGAAAAAAGTTCGATAACGTTATCAACTATGATTGTAATAGTAGTCCAATATTTCAAAGTGTTTTAGTAAATTTGCTAAAAAAAACTACTGAATTTGATGCGCTTCAATTCAATGTTAGTTATCATAATTCTTTAAAAAAAATTATTCAGCATCGATATTTATTAAATGAGAAATAAAAAAATATTACCTGTTCTTGAAAATATAAATGTAATAGATGCCAGTTCGGATGGGCAATCAGTTGCTAAAACCGATGAGTATGTTATATTTATTAAAGGCGCTGTTCCTGGAGATGTTGTTGATGTGCAAGTTACTCGCAAAAAAAGTAATTATAGAGAAGCTAAAGTAATTGCTATTAAAAAACATTCGGAAAAACGCGTTGATTCTGTTTGTAGCCATTTTGGGGTGTGTGGAGGCTGTAAATGGCAAAACATGGATTATAAATGGCAATTGTTCTACAAACAAAAACAAGTTAGTGATGCGCTAACTCGTTTAGCTAAAATTGAATTACCTGAAATTCAAGAAATTGTTCCGTCAAAAAAAACCTATCATTATAGGAATAAATTAGAGTTTACTTTTTCTAATAAAAAATGGTTAACCGAAGAACAAATTCAGGATAAAACATTGGCATTTGGTGAAGAAGAAGGAGAAGTATCTCGCAACTGTTTAGGTTTTCACATACCCGGATGTTTCGATAAAATTTTGGATATTGATTCTTGTCATTTGCAAGAAGAACCATCGAACGCGATACGTAACGAATTAAAAAAATACGCTTTACAGCATCAACTTACATTTTTTGACTTAAAAGCGCAAATTGGTTTTTTACGAAACATCATTATCCGAAGCACTTCTACAGGCGAATGGATGGTAATCATTTCGTTTCATTTTGATGACAAATTGGTAATTGAAAAACTATTAAATCATTTATCAGATAAATTTCCTAAAATAACATCATTACAATATGTTATAAATTCGAAACGTAATGACACAATTGGCGACTTGGACATTCAATTATATAAAGGCAGCGATAGTATTTATGAAAACATGGAGGGCTTAAAATTTAAGATTGGACCCAAAAGCTTCTATCAAACAAATTCCGATCAAGCGTATGAATTATACAAAATAACACGCGATTTTGCATCCATAAAAAGCACTGATATAGTTTATGATTTATACACAGGTACTGGCACCATAGCTAATTTTGTTGCTCACCAGGCAAAAAAAGTAGTAGGAGTTGAATATGTGCCCTCTGCAATTGATGACGCAAAAATAAATTCAGAAATTAATAATATTACCAACACTGTTTTTTATGCTGGCGACATGAAAGATGTGTTGAATGACCAATTTATAAATGACAATGGCAAACCAGACATTATTATTACCGACCCACCTAGAGCAGGAATGCACGATGATGTAACAAAAAAAATATTAGAAATAGAACCTAATCGTATTGTATATGTTAGTTGTAATCCGGCGACACAAGCGCGCGATTTGCAAAATTTAGATGTAAAATATAAAGTTGTAAAAGTTCAACCTGTTGATATGTTTCCACAAACTCACCATGTTGAAAACGTTGTTTTATTAGAAAAAAAATGATTACTCAAGGATATTTTTTAAATTAATGAATAATCAAAATAAAAAAAAATTTTTCTTCCCAATAATCCAACATGGCTTATCAATTATCAATGCCTGGGTTTTTATATTTTTTATTTTATTTTTCAGTAATCGACTTAACGCGCAGCACGAAACAATTATTTCGGGACGTATAACAGAATCGAAAACGAACAGTGGTATTCCTTTTGCAAATATATATTTTAAAGGAACGCTAGTTGGCACTGTTACCGACTTTGAAGGGAACTATTCAATAAAAACTACATCGCCAAAAGATTCTATTTACGTTTCACTTTTGGGATACCAATCAAAAGCAAAAGGTGTAAAAAAAGGCAAAGTTCAAGTTATCGATTTTCAATTAAATCCTGAAACGCTTGATTTAAATGTGGTAGTGGTTCGTCCTGGAATAAATCCAGCGATTCGTATTATTCAAAATGCAATGGATAATAAAGAAAAATACAATCGCGAAAACTTACAATCAGTTCAATATTTAAGTTATACAAAACAAGAAACCGACATTGATAACGTAACCAACCGAATGCGAAAACTAAGGCTTTTACATTCGCTTACAAAAATGTGGGATAAACTAGACTCAATTGCCGGAGAAGGAAGCAGAGCAAATTTACCTGTTGCTATGAGCGAAATTGTTTCGGAAGTTTATAGCAGTAAAGAAGGAGAAAAAAAGCACGAAGATGTGAATGCTATTAAAATAAAATTTGTTGGAATGAAAGACGGAAGCGCACTTTCACAGCTTCAAGGAACCGATTTTCAAACGTATAATTTTTGCAAAAACAATGTTACAATTACCGTTATTGGAAAAGATTTTCTTTCGCCTATTGCCAATAATGGATTTTTATTTTACAATTACTATTTATTAGACAGTACCGTTATTGACGGATTAAAATGTTATCAGATTAATTGTAACCCTAAAAACAAAAAAGATTTAGCGTTTACTGGCTCGCTATGGATTACAGATTCTACATTTGTTATCAAACAACTTGATTTAGAAATAACCAATGATGTAAACTTAAATTTAGTTGACCATATTCGGCTTCAGCAAATAATGATACCTACAGATGCTGGCCCTTGGGTACCTTCACAAACACGCGTACTGATTGACTTTTCGACTCAAGTAAAAAACTTTGTTAGTTTGGCTCAACGCACATATAACAGTAACAAATATTTTATTGTAAATAAACCAAAGGAAATTGATTTTTACAAAACACGAATTACTTATGCAGAAGATGCCATAACCAAAGATTCGATATGGTGGTTAACAAACCGGCATGAGCCCTTAACAAAAATCGAAGGGCAATCATATAATGTAATTGACACCGTTAGAAACATTCGGTTTATAAAATTTGCAGTAAACAACTTATACTTTTTATTTTCGGGCTATAAAGACATTGGCCCAATTGACTTTGGACACTATTTAGGTTTATATGGTTATAATAAATATGAAGGATCGCGTGCGCAATTAGGATTTAAAACCAATGCAAAATTGAGTAAAAACTGGATTATAAAGGGATATGGAGCATATGGCTTTAAAGATCAAGGGTTCAAATATAATTTACAATTAGAACGTATAATTAGTCGTTATCCTTGGAGCATTGCAGGTATTCAATACCGAAATGATATCGATCAGATAGGCACCAATTTTAGCTATATGAGTAATATGAATTTAGGACAATCGTCTAACAATTTATATAGTTTGTTTTCACACATCGGCAACATTTCAAAGTTAGTTCGTCAGCAAGAATCTCGCATTTGGTATTTACGCTCCTTTAATAATGGGTTAAGCGGAACATTCACTTTTCAAAATATTAAAACATCTCCTTTATTCCCAGTTTATTATGGAAACGATTTTAACATTTTTCAACAGCGTAATTATTCCCGAACTGAATTTTTATTTGAAGGTCGTTATGCTGCAAACGAAAAATATATTCAAAATGGCAATGACCGTATTCGATTAGGAAATAAAAAATCAATAGTTATCGATTTCCTATACACCTTAGGAATTAAACATTTGTTAAATGGCGATTTTAATTACAATAAAGTTAGCATATCCATTTCAAACCGTTTTAAAATGGCTACTTTGGGCTACTCCAATATATATGTAAAAGTAGGTAAAGTATTTTCGGAAGTGCCCTATACATTGCTCGAAATACCACGAGGTAACCAAACAGGTATCTATGCAAACAATACATTTAATCAAATGAATTATTTTGAATTTGTAAGCGATCAATACATTGAAGCGTATTGGCAACATCATTTTGATGGACTTTTATTTAATAGAATTCCTTTTATAAAAAAATTTAATTTTAGAGAAGTGCTTGGTATAAATATGGCTTACGGAACATTGAGCGATAAAAATAAAAAATACAACATCAATAATAATTTTACAGTAATGAATAAAGTACCCTATTTTGAAGGTGATTTAGGAATCGAAAACATTCTGGATATTATACGAATTGATTTTTTATATCGCTTAACTTATAAAGATGCAGTATATAAGGATAATTATTTAAATGCAAATGCTGGTAATTCAATTAATAACTGGGGGATTAAGGTTGGTTTACAATTTTCGTTTTAAAATAAAATAGGCTCTAATCGCTGAAGGCGAATGATAAAAAAAAATTTATAATGAAAACATTCGATAAAAAATATTGGACAGAACGCTACTTATCAAATGAAACAGGTTGGGACGTAGGACAAGTTACAAGCCCTTTAAAAACTTATATAGACCAACTGAAAGATAAAGAAATTAAAATTTTAATACCTGGTGCTGGTAATGCTTATGAAGCAGAATATCTTTATAGAAATGGTTTTAAAAATGTTACCGTTGTTGATATATCGGACGAACCTTTAAAAAACATTAAAAATAGAATACCAGATTTTCCAACAGAAAATTTAATTCATACCGATTTTTTTGAGCACGATACTCAATATGATTTGATAGTTGAACAAACATTTTTTTGTGCCCTAAATCCTTCATTACGCAATAAATATGTATTAAAAATGCATCAATTATTAAAACCTGAAGGTAAATTAGTGGGTGTATTGTTTCTTACCCCCTTAAACACAAGCACCCCTCCTTTTGCAGCTACTATTGAAGAATACAAGAATTATTTTAAAGATAAATTTAATTTTAAAACAATTGAACATTGCTATAATTCAATAAAAACAAGGGAAGGACGAGAGTTATTTATTAATCTTAAAAAAAAATAAATATCGTATCTTTGAAATGCAATGAACATTAAAATTACATTTCTATTTTTATTATTTCCTTTTTTACTTTGTGCTCAATCTAAAAAAACAAAGCATAAAAAAAGACATAAATCTAAACCTCCTATTCATAAAACAGGAATAGAAGATTATTATGCAAAACTTTTGCTTGAGCCAAATGCAGCACAATCGCCTTATTTATATTATCAAGTATACGATTGGGTTGGCACAAAGTATAGTTATTCGGGCGAAACTAAAAAAGGTATTGATTGCTCTGGATTTGTTTGTGAAATGTATAAAAACACCTATTGCGTTAATTTAAGTGGTAGCTCACGCGATTTGTGGTTATTAGTTAATCCAATAGAAAAAATTGATTTAAATGAAGGTGATATTTTATTTTTTAAAATAAAAAGAGGTGAAATTTCGCACGTTGGTATTTACCTTGGAAATAATAAATTTGCACACGCATCTGTTCAATCAGGTGTAATAATAAGTGATTTAGATGAGGCTTATTATAAAAAATATTTTTTTAAAGGAGGAAGACTGAAATAGATTTGCATATGAATAGATATTTAAAAAATTTAAAAACTAAATTACAATATAACGTATGAGTCAAACTTTGATTTTAAATAGCAAACAAATTCAACAAAAAATAAATCGTATTGCTTACCAGATTTATGAAAACAATTATTCTGAAAAAGAAATTATTGTAGCAGGAATAGCAGACAATGGTTTTATTTTAGCTCAACGTATTGTTGATGTTTTGAAAACTATTTCTCCAATAAAAATCAAATTGATTGAACTTAAAATAAAGAAAGAAAACCCAATTGAATCGGAATCACCAATTCCGTTAACCGAAAAGGAATTAAAAAACAAAGTAATTATTTTGGTTGATGATGTTTTAAATTCGGGTAAAACATTAATTTTTGGTGCAAAACATTTCCTGAAAACACCCGTAAAAAGACTAACAACTGTTGTACTTGTGGATAGAGGACACAACTGCTACCCTATTAAAGCAGATTTTATTGGTTTATCATTATCAACAACTATGTTGGAACATATAAACGTAGTAATAAATAAAAAAGGGAAAGAAGCTGTTTACTTAAGTTGATAAAAAGTTTATCATCATAAAGAATCAATAATCCTTTATGCAACGAACAGAAAAACCACTTAATTTATCGTAATTACTTATTCCTACATTGCTGATGGAATTGTTTAAAAAGATGAAAAAAGCATTATACGAATTGCTTTCATCAGCACTCCACCACTCTGCAGTAGCACCAATAAATTTCCCATCATTTTCACGAGACCCTCCTTGTTTTCCTGAAAAGCCACTGCTATTAAATTCACTTTCAAGGGTTTGCCAACCTTCTTTACTTTTCATTGATAAACCGGCCTTTTCATCTCCTCCAAGAGAATCAACTAACTCTTTCCATTCGGCTTCACTCGGTATATGCCATCCAATTGGAGCCAAACCACGAGAATCGCTTGCAGCCATATAATTGTAAAGTTTTCCGTACAAAATTCCATTTTCTTTTTTATTCTCATAATAACACCAAGCGCCAGTCGAAAGGTTTTCCCATTGCCTATCTCCCTGAATCTGAGGTACAGAATCACCGTTTCTATACCTGCTAACATTTAGGTTTTCGGCCATCCATAGGTGATTACTTATTTTTATAGTTTTATATGTTTTACCATCAATATCGGTTACCTGCGCTTGCAAATTTTGAAAGAATATTGTGGAAATAAATAAAATAGCTAATCTTTTCATTTAATTTTTTTAAATTAATACACCTAAAAAGTTTATTTGAATTTAAACAATAATCAAATATAAGCTATGAATGGATGAAATACAAATTTAGAAGAAATTCGAAAAAATAGAGCCTATAAAATATTTACATACTCCGCAAGGTTTAAAACGTATCGATTTTAAAATAGAATTTTCAATAATTTACTAAAAAGGTTTTGTTAATAGATTAATTTTCTTACTTTCGCAATCCCAAAATAAACTTTTGGGGAATTATTAATCTTAAAAACAATAAAAAATGCCAGTAAAAATTAGATTACAACGCCATGGAAAAAAAGCAAGTGCTTTTTACCACATTGTAATTGCGGATGGTCGTGCACCTCGAGACGGAAAGTTTATTGAGAAAATTGGTACGTACAACCCAACTACAAATCCTGCTACTATTAATTTAGATAATGCAAAAGCATTATCTTGGTTACAAAATGGAGCACAACCAACCGACACTTGTCGTGCAATCCTTTCTTACAAAGGTGTATTGTACCAAAACCACTTACAGGGAGGAATAACAAAAGGAGCTTTAACGCAAGAACAAGCTGATGCAAAATTTGCTAAATGGCAATCTGAAAAAGAAACTAAAATCGGTAATAAAGTATCTAGCCTAGATAATTCTAAAAAAGATGCGTACAAAAACCGTATGGCTGCTGAGTCTGCTGCTAAAGCTGCAATTGCTGCAAAAATAGTTGCAAAAAACACGCCTCCTGTTGTTGAAGAAGGCGCTGCTGAAGAAATTGCTCCAGAAGCATAATAATTATTTTTTATGAATTTAAAAGGCAGCTGAAAAAAATCAGCTGCCTTTTTTTTGAACAGGCCTGTGATTTTTTTAGAATTTAAGTCGCAAAGTTTTTATAGTTTAGTAAAATAAAAAATGGTTTTATATGTTACTAATTAGAGCTAAACATTTAATATTTGTAAAATGAATTTTAAAACCACTTTATTATTTACACTTATATTACCTCTTTTAATTTTTTCATCTTGTAAAAAAGATGAAACATTATTAGACACATCTGCAAAGCTTCAGTTTTCGACCGACTCCGTTTTATTTGATACCGTTTTTACCCATGTAGGTTCCACCACTAAACAATTTAAAATTTATAACAACTATAAACAAAAATTAACTATTTCGAAAATACATTTAGCAACAGGCAGTGCTTCGGCATACCGCATCAATGTTGATGGTATTGCAGGAACAACTATTAATGATATTGAAATTTTAGGAGGTGATAGTTTATATGTTTTTGTTCAAGTTACTATAAACCCTACTAATCAAAACTCACCACTGTTAATAAAAGATTCCATCGTTTTTGAAATCAATGGAAATTTACAGGATGTAAAACTTATTGCAATTGGACAAGATGTGTATTTACACAAACCAGATCATTTTCCCACCAATGGTTTTCCGCCTTATTCAATTACAGGGCGCGAACATTTTGACACTATTTTACCAAATGATAAACCTCATTTATTTTTTGGTTATACTATAATTGATTCTGATTGTAAAACAACAATTCAAGCAGGTACCAAATTGTATTTTCATAAAGGTGCAGTTTTAATGGTTTTTGATGATGGAACAATAAATGTTAAAGGAGCACCAGGAAATGCAGTTGTATTCCAAGGAGACCGATTAGAGCCTGAATTTAAAGAACTTGCAGGACAATGGGGTAAAATTTGGCTTTCGCGAAAAAGCAAAAACAACACCATAGATTGGGCAATTATAAAAAATGGCAGCATTGGTGTTCAGGCCGATACGTTGGGCGTATCACCTAACCCAACTTTAACAATTACAAATACCATTGTTAAAAACATGACTGCTGCTGCTATATATGGACAAGGAACTTATATAAAAGGCTTTAATTGTGTTTTTGCTAATTGTGGGCAATATGTTGCTGCACTTATACTTGGTGGCAAGTATAAATTTGAGCAATGTACTTTTGCTAATTACAGAAATGGCGCAACACCAACAACTCCATTATTAGTAATGAATAATTATTACACATCTGGAAACAACTTGTATGTGCGCCCTTTAGATAGTGCTTATTTTGGAAATTGCATTTTGTATGGAAGTGCCGCAGAAGAAATTGTTCTAGATTCATTTGATGCAGGTGGTTCTTTTTTTTCTTACAAATTCGACCATTGTATTCTTAAAACTAATTTAGATACAACCAATGATATAGCGCATTACAACGTTGTTTATAAAAATCAGGATCCAGGATTTAAGGACATTGAAAACAATGATTATCAGTTAACACAAAACTCCTTTGCAATTGGAATGGGTAATCCAATGATTAACATTTCTAAAGACCTAAACAATCAAAACCGTCCAAATCCGATTGGCTCTACCCCCGACTTAGGAGCATATGAATACTATCCTTAAATAAAAGGAATCGGTTTCTGTATTTGTTAAAAAAAGCTTGTTAGATTTTAATTATCAAACCTACCCCAATATTACCACCATCGCCTTTGATGCTAAATTTAGAATAATCTAATTGATTTAAATTAGATGAAATAGAAATGGAAGGATAATTATACCCCATATAACCTAAATTAAAAAAAACACCAATATGATTACCAAAATAAAAACGAGGTATTAACGAAATACCATAATTTAAACCATTATCTTTTGCTATTAAATTATCTATTGGATTAGGGTTATTGGCATCGTATTTAAAATTTGAGTAACCAATCATAAAACTTATTGGCATATCAAAACGTTTGCTTTTTATCAAATGTAAATTCAAAAAAACACTACCATCAAGCCCTCTAACTTCTGGAGTTGTATTACTTTTTGTAGAGTCGGCATTGTTAATATATTTTGAATAAGCAAAGCGCCCACCCACTCCCAACCAATTTGTAACACCATACTCAAGAGTAAAAGGAATAACTGTTGCAACAGCACCATCACTATTATTCTGATCTGATTTTACAATGGTTCCATTAAACATCTTTGTATCATATTCTTTGTGTATTTGATTGCCATATATGGATAAGCCCACGCCAAAATCTATGGTTACTATCCCATTATGAAAAGCTTTATTTTGAGCATTTGTTGTTACTATAAACAAGAAAGTGGCATAAAAAAGCAAGATATTTTTTTTCATTTTAAAATTGTATTAGGTGTGTATTTAATCGATGTCAAAGTTAAACTGAAAGATATTGTTTTCAAAACTTTGTTTTGTAATATTTCAGAAGTGTTTATGCCGCTAAATAAAAACTTTATTAACTACTTATATTATTTGTTGGAGTATTCTGATTATAAAAAACTTCTCTTTAATTATCTGACCATGAATTTTTGAGTAGCGCACCCTTCAGGAGTTTCTAACTTTATAATATAAACTCCTGCGCTTATATTTAGTGTATTAATAAAAAAGGGTTTTTCTCCCTCATCAATTGTTCCTTCATAAATTAAAGCAACTTCTTTACCAATCATATCCATTAATTTAACAGCACCTCGGGTATTTTTTTTAAACGAAACAGGAATACATGTAATACCATGAGATGGATTCGGAAATGCCGGCTTCATAAAAAATGTAATATCTGCAACATTCACAATTCCTGTTGATGCACCCAACACATAAAAATTAAAATTACCACGCGGAGCAGGCATTGGCCTAACTTGTTCTTTACCCGAATTTGCATGTGCTTTAATATAATAAAACACATGTGTTCCTGTCGGATAAGGCGGAATAAATCCTGTCCACACATTATTTGCAACATTAGAAAACGACATTGCAATACTCGAAAAACCGACTGTTGTATCATTTGTAAAATAAAGTGTTGCCGATTGAATACCGGATTTATGCTGAATGCGTGCATCAACTTGATAAGGTGTAGTTGTATTTGTGGTATTATTTAAACTTTGATGCACAATTAACAATGGATCTTTTACACCCACAGAATGTGTAATACAATGCAACGATCCACTTGCCGAAATTGTAGAATTAGAATTTATACCAACTACGTTGTAACCTGGCATCGCCTCACGAAAAATACGCAATGCAGTAGTGTCGTACTCCTGATAATATTGTGGAACAATAATGGTTTTATTAATAATACTTGAATTGGTGTATGTTAAATAATTACCGCCATTAAATGTGCCATCAGGATAGGTATATCCATTCATTTGATCTGGTGGCTGAGGCATACGAATAACTTTATAAGGCGAACCAAATACCGAATTATAATTGGATAATACATATTGTAAATTAGCCTCTATCTGTGGGCCATCAGATACCCCTAAAGGGTATTCGCCAACCAATAATGTTTCTTCATTCAATAACTTCATATGCATATCAATATGATGAATGCCATCATAAGGCAATGTTTCCATTTTAATATACCGATTAATGCCCATAAAATCATTCATAATATTATCCACTTGCGTTTCGCTAATAGAAGGGTTTTCATCCAATATCAGTTTTGATGAGAAAGCCGTTCCTAAACCATCCGACATGTAATTGCCACCTGTATGAATTAATGTATTAGCCCCTTGTGTGGTTTCATACAATGGAATTCCTAATTTCCTTGCCAATACATGCGAAACAGTATCATCATTTGGACGAGGTCGATTATATTTCCAGTCTACCATAACAAGCGAATCTACATCATTCATATAAACAGAATTTGCATTATAATCTCTTGCCCATACACTATTACATGGTCCATATACATAGTGAACATTTGTTAAAGCTACACCACCTTGTGTTAAATAATTTTTAACACCTGTCGAATCTGTACTTCCCGAACATTGATTACCACAAATAATATATACTTGCGTTTCAGCACGAGCAGCCCTTACAATTTCGCGTAACACGGTTTGGTAGTTTGTCCAAGTAATTGTTAAACCTTGTATTTCCTCCCATTGAGCCATCGCTCTTAAAGAACCAATGGGTGCTGTTGTAATTCCTGTTGCTTTGTAAAATGGTTCTTTATAATCAGATTTATGGATAAATGTTGATTCATCTGCCGAAAACCCTATGGGTAAAGATGTTTGAGGAAATGTAATTGTAGTAGTTAACAAAACGAGAATACTAGATAAAAAAACAGAAAGAGTAAACAATTTTTTCATTTTTGAGACATTTTAGTTGATGAAGATAGATTTTTTTCAGCATCCTTTTTTAAAATTCAAAAAATAGTTCAGTTAAATTTTACTTCTTATTTTTATTATCCATCATCAGGCAAATTTGTGTGTTAAGAATTTACTATTCTAATAAAATCATTTCGGATATAACGGAATTGATTTTTTTTGTAGTTTAGCACTTGAATTTTTTAAAATAAGTTATTACTAACCCTTTATTTAATTGAAAAATATGTTTTCAAAAAAAAAATCATTCGTTTTAAAAGGCTCTATGCTATGTGTAGCTGCAGTTTTATTAACTGCCTGCGGTGGTGAAGCACCAAAAGAAGATACAACGGCTGCTCCAGTTGCTGATACTTCAGCTGCAGCATCAAATGATACAGAACAACAATCTTACTCTTTGCCATCTCCTTTACAGATAGCTTCTATTTTCAAAAAATCGGGTTTAAAATATAAAGACGGAGTTACAAGCCCAATGAAAGATCCGGCAAAATATACTGCCAGCTTAAATCAAGCATTAAATCTAGGTGTTTATAGTGCCGATTTATCATACACTGTTTTAAATAAACAAAATCAAGAATCAATGGCGTACATGAAATTATCGCGTCAACTTGCCGATAAATTAGGAATGAGTGCGGTTTTTGACGAAGGTAATTTAGCTACTCGTTTCGAAAAAAATCTTGGAAACGAAGATTCATTAGCATACATTATTGCCGAATTACAAATGCTTACCGATATGTATTTAGATGAAAACAACCAACAACAGATTACTTCAATAGTATTTGCTGGCGCATGGATAGAAAGTATGTACATCGGATCTAAAGTTTTCGATGGAGGTAAAAAAAGTGGTCTTAACAACAAACTTGCTGAACAACTTAATATTTTAGGAAGTATATTAAAATCATTAAACGCGCAATTAAAGAAAGACCCTGCAATTGCTGGATTAACAGCTGATTTACAAACAATAAAAAATATTTACGACGAATTACCTTCCGTAAAAAACAATCCTGGTGCGGCTGATGATTCTGAAAAAGAATTAAGCTTAACTAACGAAGAAGTTGTTACCTTAAGTAAAAAAATTGAAGAAGTTCGTACCAAATTTATTAAAGGATAAATGTTTCATTCAAAAAAATAAATTATTAAACATGAAAAAAGTATTTTTTATAGGATTGATTAGCCTTGTTTTCGTTTTCGGATTCACCACTATTCAAACAGATGTCGTTATTGATAAAAAAGCATTAACGTCAAGTTGCAAGAAAAAACTAGACCCGTTTCAATACGATAGTCAAAAATTCACGAAGATTATTTCTACAAAAAAAAATCAGCAATTAGAAGTTGAAGTACCTGTTTTTATTGGCGAAAAATACCGTGTGGTATTTAACACTTCACAAATGAACAAACCAATAAATATAAAAATTTATACAAAAGACAAAGAATCAAACAAGAGAGAACCTATTTTTACTAACAAGGACTTCAATAAGAATGAAACAGAGTTTATTTTTGATGCTCCTCGTGTTAGAAAAATGTTTATTGATTATGAAGTACCAAAAGACAGCGCAAACCAAGCTTTAAATGGTGTTGTCGTATTCATGATTGGATATAAATAAACCAAACCACTTTTAATTACAACTAATTACCTTCACCTTTTGTATGGTATGTTGGTTAAAAAATAACTATGATTAATATAACTTTGCCTGATGGCACTATTAAAAAATATCCCCAAGGCACAACAGCACATCAAATAGCCCTATCTATTTCAGAGGGTTTAGCCCGAAATGTATTAGCTG
>CANCPZ010000015.1 GCA_947380175.1 Bacteroidota bacterium
AATATCAATTAATGAGTTATTAAATTTCTACCTAAAAATTCCTATCAAATAATATTTACTTCACGCTCAAGTGTAACACCAAATTTATTTTTTACAGAATCAATTATTTTTTGAGACAAATCCAGAATTTCTTTCCCTTTTGCATTTCCATAATTTACCAGTACCAATGCTTGTAATGCATGAACTCCTGCATCGTCTATTTTTTTACCTTTCCAACCACTTTGTTCTATTAACCAACCTGCGGCAAGTTTAACATTTCCGTTTTCTAAATTATAAGCAACAATTTCAGAAAAATCATTTTTTAACGATTGGTATTTATTATTTGGCACTTCGGGATTTTTAAAAAAACTGCCTGCATTACCAATTTCTTTTGGGTTTGGTAATTTACTTTTACGAATATTACACACAGCGTTACTAATGGCTTGTATGTTTTTATGCGTAACATGCATGGCTTTCAATTCAGTTTCGATAGCGCCATAACTCGTATTAAATACAGGCTGTTTTAACAGTTTAAATGTTACAGATGTAATGATGTATTGGTTTTTGTATTCGTGCTTAAAAGCGCTCTCTCGATAACCAAATTTACAAGCAGCATGATTAAAAACATGAATCGTTTTATCCTCAATATTTAATGCTTCTAATTCGTAAAAAACATCTTTTATTTCAACACCATAAGCGCCAATATTTTGCATCGGACTTGCGCCTACATTGCCAGGTATTAAAGATAAATTTTCTAAACCTGCGTAATTATTTTTAATGCAGTACATTACAAACTCATGCCAAATTTCACCAGCAGCTGCTTTTACATAATAAAAATTAGCATCCTCTTTTATTAATGTGATACCCTTTAAATTATTTTTTAAAACAATGCCATCATAATTTTTAGTAAACAATAAATTACTGCCTCCTCCCAAAATTAATTTTGAGATACTTGTAAATTTTGAATCTGATAAAACTTCTCGTATTTCATCAATGCTCGACAATTCAACAAAATAGGCTGCCGAAGAATCGATACCGAATGTATTTAAATTTTTTAATGAATAGTTTTCTTGAATAATCATATCGTTGTTTTATCTTAACAAAACTAAATTTATAATCTGTTAAAATTACAAACTATTTTTAGAAATGGCTGACAGATTTTATAACAACATGGTACTGATGTTATTCATTGGTTTAACTAAATGATGAAAATTAAATCTTTATCTTCGTAAACTCCAAACCCTTTGGGAATTTTCAAAAAAATGAAAGCAATTGTATCCGTTATAAACGATTTAAGTACCGATCAACGCGTTAACAAAGTGTGTTGTACTTTACAAAAAATAGGATATGAAGTAACCTTGGTTGGTCGCAAACAGCGAAAAAGCCTTGAACTTACTAAACGTGATTACAAAACAAAAAGAATGTTCTTATTATTTGAAAAAGGACCATTTTTTTATTTAGAATTCCAGATTCGTTTATTTTTTTATTTGTTGTTTCAAAGAGCCAATGTTTTGGTTTCAAATGATTTGGATACGTTATTGCCCAATTATTTAATTTCGAAATTAAAATCAACAAATTTAGTGTATGATAGTCACGAACTTTTTTGTGAAGTACCCGAATTAAAAGCCAATCCAATAAAAAAGAAAATCTGGAAAAAGCTTGAACAATGGATTTTTCCAAAATTAAAAAATGTGTTTACGGTAAATGATTCGATTGCTAAAATTTATACCGAAGAATATAATGTGGATGTAAAAGTGGTGAGAAATATTCCTTACTTATCGGCTCAAAAAAACATTGAATTTAAAAGTAAAACAGATTTGGATTTACCAACAAACAAAAAAATAATTATCTTACAAGGTGCTGGAATCAATATTGACAGAGGAGCTGAAGAAGCTGTTATAGCTATGCAATACGTTAATGATTCAATTTTGTTAATTATAGGCAGTGGTGATGTGATAAACATTCTAAAAAAAATAGTTTCTGATTTAAAATTACATGAAAAAGTAACGTTTGTTGGCAAAGTTCCTTTCGAAAAGCTTTTACAATATACGCATCATGCCGATTTGGGTTTAACACTTGATAAAGATACAAATGTCAATTACAAATATAGTTTACCAAACAAATTATTTGATTACATCCATGCAGGAGTCCCTGTTTTAGCATCTAACCTAGTAGAAATAAAAAAAATAATTACTACCTATTCGATTGGAGATTGCACTGAAGACGACACACCTGAACACATTGCATCAAAAATAAATACAATATTAAATGATTACAACACACTACAACTTTGGAAAAATAATCTTAAAATTGCAACAATTGATTTAAATTGGGAAAAAGAAGAACTTCAGTTAATCGAAGTTTATAAGCAGTTTTTATAATCTATTCCTAAAAAATAAACTTTCTAAAAAATAATGAATCCAAAACATTTACATGTAATTTCTTTTGATGTACCATACCCAGCAAATTATGGCGGTGTAATAGATGTTTTTTACAAAATTAAAGCATTACACAATGCTGGTATTAAGATTCATTTACATTGCTTTGAATACGGACGTGCAGAAGCTCTAAAACTAGAAAGCATTTGCGAAACTATACATTATTATAAACGAAAACTCGATAAAAAATATTTATTAAATAAACTACCCTTTGTAGTTGTAACGCGTACATCCGAAAAACTATTAGAAAATTTAATGCGGGATAGAAACCCAATTTTATTTGAAGGCTTGCACAGCTGCTTTCTTTTAAATGATGATGTTTTAAATGACCGAACTAGAATAGTTCGCATGCACAATATTGAACACGACTATTATAAAAATTTAGAAAAGGTTGAAAAATCAGTTCTGAAAAAACTTTACTTTGGAATGGAAGCAAAAAAATTAGAACGCTTCGAAAAAATCCTTTCCAAAGTAAATTACATTGTTGCTATTTCTCCATCAGATGCGAAAGAATTATCTACTCGTTATGCTAACGTAAAACTAATTACGGCATTTCATCAAAACGAAGAAGTAAAAATAAAAGAAGGCAAAGGCAATTTTTGTTTATATCATGGAAATTTGGAAGTAGGAGAAAATAACGAAGCTGCACTTTACCTAGTGAATGAGGTTTTTTCAAAAACAAAAACACCTTTTATCATTGCAGGCCACAAACCCTCTGCAGCGCTAATAACAGCAGTTTCAAATTATTCACATATTCAATTAAAAGCAAATATTAATACACAAGAAATTGATGAGCTAATAAAAAATGCACAAATAAATATATTGCCAACTTTTCAAGCAACTGGCATTAAATTAAAATTGCTTTCCGCATTATTTAATGGTAAACACTGTATTGTAAATACTCCAATGGTAGGTAATACGGGCTTAGAAAGCTTGTGCTCTATACAAGATACTCCCGAAAATTTACTAACAGAAATAACTCGTTTGTATAACTTACCTTTTGATATGGTGGAGAAAAATAAACGTTCGGAAATTTTATTAGCACATTTTTCTAATAGTATAAATGCAAAAAAAATAATCGAATTAATCTAATTTAAAAATTAATTTTTCATTGAATGTAGTTTATCCGAATTTATCAAAGTAATATTACTTCCAGATATTTCAATTAATTTTTCATCCTTAAAATCAGACAACGTTCTTATTACGGTTTCGGTTGAAGTACCAACAATACCAGCTAAATCATCTCGTGATATAAGCATGCTAAAAACTTTTTCACCATCTTTTTTATACATACTCTGAAGCATAATTAAGGCTTCAGCAACTCTTTTTCTTACTGAATTGTATGCCAATTTTAACAATCGATCTTCCTTTTCTTTAACATTATCTGAAAGTATTTTTATAAACTTACCTGCAATTTCGCGATTACCATAAATGAGTTTAAAGAAACTTTCTTTGGGTATTACTACAATTTCCGAATCTTCCAAAGTCATAGCAGACTCGGAAAACAATTCCTCCTCAAGTAATGAGTTGTAACCAATAAAATCGCCTTCTTTATATAAATTTGTTATGTATTCCTTACCATCCAAATTGGATTTAAAAGTTTTTACTTTACCCTTATTTATAAAATAAATAGATTTCGGATTATTCCCTTCTTGATAAACCAACTCTTTCTTTTTATAAATTCTCGAATCTCTTTCACTTGATAATTTAGCAAGCTGATCACCATTCACCTGGTTTAAAAAATCATTTAAGCCATCAGATGTTCTAATAAATTCATCTTTAAGCATCTCATTTTTTTTAAGGCGAGTTTCCACGGCATTCAACAACTCCATATCATCAAAAGGTTTGGTAAGATAATCGTCAGCGCCCATATTCATTCCTTTTCGATAATCCCCTTTTTCAGCTTTTGCAGTTAAAAAAATAAAAGGAATACTACCTGTTGAAGCGTCTTTAATAAGCATGTGTAAAACACCATAACCATCCAACTCAGGCATCATAATATCACATATAATCAAATCTGGTAATTCACTATTTGCAAGCTTAACGCCTTCTTTACCGTTTTGAGCAGTAATAACAGTATACTTGGCTAGTTCTAAAATTTCAGCCGTATTTTCTCTCATTTCGAGATTATCTTCAATCAACAGTATTTTTTTCATCTAAAAAATTTTAAAACAAATATAATGAGTAATTAAAAGGGGGTAAATGACAAAAATCATATACTATTTTTGAACCACATTGGCTTAAAAAATTAGTAATTCTAATTATTCGGAATTATAATTGTAAATGTAGAACCGACATTAAGTTTACTGATAAAGGATATTTCGCCATTTAAAAGTTCTACATATTTTTTTACTATATTTAAACCTAAACCGGTTCCTTGGATATGAGATGCGTTTTGTGCTCGAAAAAAACGCTCAAATAATAATGGCTGATCTTGTTCTGGAATGCCCATTCCTGAATCTTTTATTGTTATTTTTAACTTCGATAAATGCAAGGTCGTATTAAAAAAAATCTCTTTATTTTCTGAAGAGTACTTAATAGCATTTGAAAGTAAATTGATAATAATATTTTTGAGAAGTTGCCTATCCATATTTATATTTTGCCTATCTCCAGAATGATTATAGGTAATTTTTTGCCCTTCCTTTGCCATCGATTTTAACTCATCGGCAATTTCACTAGAAAACTTATCAATTATTATTTCTTCTGGTTGATTCCGAATTACCCCCTCTTCTAATTTGGATAATGAAAGGAAATCATTTAAAATTTCAGTTAAGTTATGAACGGCCGATTTAATTCGATAAATATGCTTAAATCGTTTTTCCTCTTCTTCTACTAAATTATATCGACCAATAAGCGAAACAGATGAAAGTATTGTAGCTAAAGGGGTACGGAATTCGTGGGATGCAGTAGTAACAAATCTTGATTTTAGCTCATTCAACTCCCTTTCTTTTTCGAGGGCGCGCATTACCTCTTGCTTTGACTCTGCTAATTTATTAATTACAGTTGCTAATTCTTCAGTTCTTTCAGCTACTCGGTTTTCCAATTCTACATTAAGATGCTTAATTTCCTCATGTGCTTTTTGTATTTCAGCTTCCTGATTTTTACGTTCAGTAATATCAATAACAAAACACATTACAAACTTACCTTTACTCGTCGAAAAATTACTTAAACTTATTTCAACAGGAAACTCTGTCCCATCCTTTTTCATTGCAAATAAATCAATACCAGAACCCATCGATCTTGGACGAGGGTTCTTAATAAATTCATCTCGTTGTTTAGGATGTGAATGTGTATATTTTCGAGGAACAAGCGTTTCAATTTTTTTACCAATCAATTCATTTTTTTGATACCCAAATAAATTTTCTGCAATAGGGTTTACCATAACTATTTTAGCTTCGCTATCGGATACAATAATTCCCTCAGTTGCATGTTTAAATAATGCATCAAGCATTTCAATCTCTTTAAGCATAAAAATTGGTATATTTTTCTGAATTGTCATGCGAATATACGATTGATTTTTTTAGGTTTCGCAAGGTTAATTAATTTAAAATTAAATCGATATGATAAAAATCATATGGTTTTATGAATAGTGGCATTTACAATAATGGATTACAAAACTAATTTAGCAGTAACTCTATATAAAATTTTAAGAGTTAATTGTGGGAGTTAAATCAATAGGTGCTATGAATTTTTTAAATAAAAAAACAAGTTGGTCAAATTTTGAACTTTGGCTTTTAAAAATTTGTGTGTTTTCTGTTGGAATTGTTTTTGGTATATACTTTTATGATTCTTTAAAAGAAATATTTCGCGTGTTCGTTTTCATTTTTTTTATTACGTTGCCAATAACTATTGTTTTATGGTTAACAAAGATGAAACAATAAATGAAATCAAAAGCATTAACCAATTTATTAAAAGAAACCGCTGATTTATACCTCTTTACTATTCGCTTTTTTAAAGAAGGCTTTAAACCTCGATTTGAAGTATCCGAATTAATAAATCAATGTTTTTATATCGGAAATAAAACATTACCTCTAGTTGGTATCACAGGTTTTATAATGGGCTTGGTTATTACCATTCAATCACATCCTTCGATGAAAGCATTTGGTGCCGAATCATGGTTACCATCTGTAGTTTCGGTATCTCTTGTAAGAGAAATAGTTCCAGTTATTACTGCATTAATTTGTGCAGGTAAAATAGGTTCGGGTATTGGCGCCGAGTTAGGATCTATGAAAGTTACAGAGCAAATAGATGCTATGGAAGTGTCGGGCACCAACCCATTTAAATATTTAGTAGTAACTAGGGTATTTGCAGCAATGCTAATGCTTCCATTACTTGTAATTTTAAGTGATGCAATTGCTTTGTACGGAGCTTACATTGGTGTTAACATGAAACAAGTTATTAGTTTTCAATTGTATTCAAATCAAATTTTTAGTAAGCTAACATTTTCTGATGTTTTACCCTCCATCATAAAATCGTTTTTCTTTGGCTTTGCAATAGGCATAATAGGTTGTTTTAAAGGCTTTTCGACTAAAAACGGAACACAAGGTGTTGGAAGAGCAGCTAATTCTGCAGTAGTTGCAGCCACTTTTGTTGTTTTTATAATTGATTTAATGGCCGCACAAATTGCCGATATATTTAGTATTACATGAGTTCGGAAAAAGTAAAAGATAAAAATATTGTAATTCAAATTAAAGGTTTAAAAAAAAGTTTTGGAGAAAACAATGTCCTTAACAACTTTAACCTTGATTTAAAAGAAGGCGAAAACTTAGTCGTACTTGGAAAATCAGGATCGGGGAAGTCAGTTTTAATAAAATGTATAATCGGTTTAATGTTTACTGATTCTGGCAGCATTAAAGTATTTGACAATGAAGTTACAGAACTCTCGCATGATGAACTTGATAAAATGAGGGTAAAAATTGGATTTCTTTTTCAGAGCAATGCTTTATATGATTCAATGACAGTGCGTGAAAATTTAGAATTCCCCTTGAGAAGGCATTGGATTAATACAACAAAAGAAAATGTTAATGAATTAGTACTAGAAGTACTAAATAATGTGGGACTTGCTCATACAATAGATATGATGCCAGAAGAACTATCAGGAGGAATGAGGAAACGAATAGCTTTAGCACGTACACTAATTCTTAAACCTAAAATAATCCTTTATGATGAACCAACAACTGGATTAGATCCAATTACAGGTAAAGAAATTTGCAATCTAATGTTGGAGGTTCAAAAAAAATATAATACGTCGTCAATAATTATTTCGCATGATATGAATTGTGTGAAAATTACATCCAATAGAATTATAGTGCTTATTGATGGAAAGTGTTATGCAACGGGAACTTATGAAGAATTATCAAAATCAAGCGATATAAACATTCAACATTTTTTCGACTCAATTATTAGAACAGTATAAGCAAACAAATAAAATAGTTTTATGAAAGAACAAACGTTAAACAGAGCTAAATTAGGCGCATTTGTATTAATAGCCACTACATTTTTAATTGTTGGTCTTTATTTTATTGGTAGCAAAAAAAACATTTTCCATTCATCAATTAGCGTAAGTGCTAACTTTAGTAATATTGGTGGTTTAATACAAGGTAACAATGTTAGATTTAACGGAATAAATGTTGGTGTTGTTTCTAAAGTATACCCTATTGCAGATACGGCCATTAAAGTTGAATTTACTATCGATCAATCTTCCACAAAATATATTTCATCTGATGCAACTGTTTCAATAGGAACAGATGGTTTACTTGGAAATAAATTAGTTAACATTTCTCCAGGGAAAAAAAAATCAAAACAAATAGAAGAAGGGAATTTACTTATTTCAACAAGGCCTATTCAAATAGATTCAGAATTAAGAACTATTACCACAACCAATAATAATTTGAAAGTTATAACAGATAATTTGAAAGATGTTTCTGAAAAACTTAACAACAACAATTCATTGTGGCAATTATTAACTGATACTCGTGTAGCTGATAATATTAGAAAAGCCATTGTAACTTTTAAACTTACAGGCGAAAACACAGCAGTAATAACTGGCAATTTGAGCAAATTTGTAACAGATATAAAAGCCGGAAAAGGTACAATAGGAGCCTTACTAACTGACACGTCTATTACAGAAAAACTTAGTCAAACAATTATAAATATTAATTCTATAAGCGACACAATGGCGATAATTTCTGGTGATTTTAAAACTTTTTCTAAAAAATTAAACAATAAAAATAGTACGCTCAGTACTTTATTATCAGATACGGCATTTGTTCACAATCTCAATTCGAGTATCATCAACATAAAAGACGGTGCAGATAATTTTAATAAAAATATGGAAGCGTTAAAACATTCATGGCCATTAAAAAAATATTTCAAGCAACAAAAAAAATCAAAACAAAACTAATTATTTAAAAAATTACTTAACACCCTTCCTATACAAAGCAAATAAACCAAACCTATAACTCAACGCGAAAATTATATTTATCTTTTAGTATGACAACATCAAATTTTAATATAAAAGGGTTATCTCCAGATGAAGTTGTTGAAGCGAGAAAAAAATATGGTTCTAATATATTAAAATACAAAAAAGAAAATAGTTTTATTGACGCGATTAAAGGCATTTCAAAAGAGCCAATGGTGATTTTGTTATTCGTTGCTTCCTGCATCTATTTTATAAGTGGTAAAACTGGTGATGCTATTTTCCTTTCATCAGCAATTATTTTTGAAATCACAATTTCGTTATACCAAAATTCTCGAAGTAGAAATGCGTTAGATAAATTAAAAGATTTTACTAAACCAAATTGCAAAGTAATTCGGTTTTTTAAAGTAATGGAAATAAAAAGTGATGAGATTGTAATTGGCGATTGCATCCTTATAGAAGAAGGAGCTTTAATTCCAGCAGATTGTATGATAATCTATTCAAATGATTTTTCAGTTAATGAATCCATCCTAACAGGAGAATCTTTTCCAGTATACAAAGACAAAACAATGGAAAATAATTATATTTTTCATGGCACAAGCGTAGCCAGTGGGTTAGCTATTGGAACAGTAATATCAATTGGTAATAATACTAAACTTGGGAAAATAGGAAAAAGACTAGAAAGTATAGAAGAAGAAAAAACGCCTCTTGAATTACAAATAAATAATTTTGTAAAAAAAATGGCAATCGCTGGAGCTATTGTTTTTATTATTGTTTGGGTAATAAATTATTTAAATTCTTATGATCTTTTAGATAGCTTATTAAAAGCATTAACTCTTGCGATGAGTATTTTACCTGAAGAAATACCTGTTGCCTTCACAACATATATGGCAATTGGAGCTTGGCGATTAATGAAAATGAATATTGTTGTAAAACAAATGAAAACAGTTGAAACACTTGGAAGCGCAACAGTAATTTGTGTAGATAAAACCGGAACAATTACCGAAAACAAAATGAGCCTTGCTAAAATATTTTCAATAGGATCAAAAAAAGAAAGTAACATAAAAGGCAGATTAAATACCGATGAAATAGAACTTATAAAAATTGCAATGTTTGCAAGCGAACCTATTCCATTCGACCCCATGGAAGTTGCATTGCACACTGCGTATTCTCAACTAATTACTGTTGATGAAAGATCAGAATATAAAATGATTCACGAGTATCCCTTATCGGGAAAACCTCCAATGATGACTCATCTTTTTGAAAATAAAAATAACAAACGAATTATAGCTACGAAAGGTGCGCCAGAAGCAATAATGAAAGTTTGTAATTTAACAAAAATAGAAAAGCAAGAAATAGAAACGGTAATTAGTAACTTTTCAAATGAAGGATATAGAGTATTAGCAGTTGGTGAGTCTAATTTTGATGGAGATAAATTCCCTGAAAACCAAGATGAATTTAAATTTGAATTTAAAGGAATTTTAGCTTTTTACGACCCTCCAAAAAAAAATACAAAAACGGTATTTCAAGATTTTTACAAGGCTGGAATTGCAATAAAAATAATAACAGGGGACAATGCAGCAACCACAATATCAATAGCTAAACAAACTGGATTTAAAGGATATGAAAACAATTTAACTGGTGATGAGCTAATGAATATGCCTGCTGATGAATTACAAAAAAAAGTGTTAAACACAAATATATTTACACGAATGTATCCTGATGCAAAACTAAAAATCATCAATGCATTAAAAGCTAACAATGAAATTGTTGCAATGACAGGCGATGGTGTAAATGATGGACCCGCTTTGAAATCGGCTCACATAGGCATTGCAATGGGAAAAAAGGGAACCGAAATAGCTAAACAAGCCGCTTCACTTATTTTAATAAATGACGATCTATCGCAAATGGTAGATGCTGTTGGAATGGGTAGAAGAATTTATACGAATCTTAAAAAAGCCATTCAATACATTATATCTATACATATTCCAATCATACTGGTTGTATTTATTCCATTGGCATTTGGATGGGCTTATCCAAACATATTTTCACCCATACACATTATTTTTCTGGAATTAATTATGGGGCCTACCTGTTCGATAATATATGAAAATGAACCGATGGAAAAAAACACAATGATTCAAAAACCTCGACCATTCACCAATACCTTTTTTAATTGGAAAGAATTAGCTACTAGCATAATTCAAGGACTAGTTATTAGTATTGGTGCCTTATCAATATACCAATTTGCTTACAACAAAGGGTTTAATGAATCGGTTATACGAACAATGGTATTTATAGTACTCATTGCTGCCAACATATTATTAACATTAGTTAATCGATCCTTTTATTATTCTTTCATAGAAACATTAAAGAATAAAAATAATTTCGTTCCCCTTATAATTTCAATTACAATTATTATAAACATATTATTGATTTATATAAAACCATTAGCCTTATTTTTTGAATTCGAAGCGTTAAATAAAAATCAATTATTAATAAGTGTAGGGGCAGGATTTTTATCTGTTGTTTGGTATGAAATAATAAAATGGGGGAAAAGAAAAAACAATAAGATTTAATGTTGATTAAAAAGTATTTAAGTACTGAGGAATATTATTAATTCTTTGAAATTAAAAATATAAAATCATATTGCAATATGATAAACATCATATCAAGCAGTATACATTGGAATTACTTTTAGCAAATCAAACTTATAAAAATAATATGGAAACGAAAAAAACAATTTACCAATTACACGAAGATCATAAAATCTGGTTAAACAAATTAGCATTTTATAAAGATGAAATATTAATTATGAGAAATCGAATTTCGGAAGTCGCCAAAAAAAATACATCGAAAGAAGTTTTAGCATTTATCGAACATTTTCAAAATCAATTAATTGTTCAAAAAGAACAAATTGATATCATAAGCCATGAACTTAACTTACACGAAAAAGAACTTGAGGCTGCAGCAGATAAAAACCGAACTGCTATTGATAAACAAAAATTCAATGACCATCCAAAACATAGAGATGCTGTGAATACGTTCGAAAAGATATTTAATGATTTACGAAAAGAATTAATTAATTTTCTTTGTAAATGGATGTAATTCCATACAAATAATAATCATTTTAAAAAGCTCGCTGTAAATAATTATTATAACGAGCTTTTTATTTAGGAAAAAAGTTGAATTTAATCTGATTAAATTATAGAACTAAATATTTGTGATTGTGGCAGATTAATCCAAAGTTTTGCATCAAAAGCCATGCAAATATTTCTTACAAATGGACGAGCACTTTTTTTAACGGTTAAACCAGATGGTCTAAGTTCAATCAAATTATCTTTTTCCATTTCAATTAAACGGACCATAGCATCATCTACGGCTTGACATTGTTGTTCAGCACTATCCCAACTTGTTTTAAATTTACAAATTATATTTAAAATATGTTTACGCAAAATTAAATCTTCATCACTCAGCAAATGACCTTTAAATATAGGGATTTGATTTTTATTTATCAGCTCATAATATTGCTCAACTGTTTTTACATTTTGAGCAAATGCGTTCCAGGTATCACTAATAGATGATACCCCCAAACCAATCATTAACTTAGTATAACTATGAGTATATCCCATAAAGTTTCGATGAATACTTCCGGATTCTACTGCTTGGAAAAGAGAATCCGTTTTTAAAGCAAAATGATCCATACCTACTTCAACATAACCACTTTCCGAAAACTTTTCTTTTCCTATTTCATACAATGCCCGCTTTTCTTCATTTACAGGGAGATCTTTTTCAGTAAATTTACGTTGACCAGGTTTTACCCAAGGAACATGGGCATAGCTATAAAAAGCAATGCGATCGGGCTTTAACAGATTTACTTTATTGATTGTATCAATTACACTTTTGCGAGTTTGTAAAGGCAACCCATAAATTAAATCGAAATTAATTGAAGTAAAACCTATTTGCCTTGCTTCATTAACAACCTTTTGAACGCTTTCAAAACTTTGAACACGATTTACAATTTCCTGCACCTTCGGATCAAAATCTTGAATACCTAAACTTAATCTCTTAAAACCAAGTGTGTATAAAGTTTGCAAATGCGCTGTTGTAGTATTGTTTGGATGCGCTTCAAAACTAAATTCAGCATCATCAAAAACAATTGCATTTAACTTTATTCCCTCTATTAACCTTTTTAAATTTAAAGGAGAAAAAAAAGTAGGGGTACCTCCACCCAAATGAATTTCTTTGATTCGTGGCGTATCTACAAAAACTTCTAAATACAAATTCCACTCATTCAATAAAGCATCAATGTATGTATTTTCAACTTTATGATTAACTGTTATTCGGGTATTACAACCACAATAGGTACATAAACTTTCACAAAAAGGTAAATGAATGTAAAGCGAAATACCATTTGATTTATTGGTTTCGTCAAATGAAAATTTAACCGAATTTTTCCATTCATCAATTGAGGGAGGAGTTGGATTCCAATAGGGAACGGTTGGGTAGCTGGTATAACGAGGACCTGCAACATTGTATTTTTTTATTAAACCCATAATATAGTATTATTTAATATTATCAGATTCGTACCATTCGGCATACGAATTAGGTGTTTCCTGCAATCTTAAGTGATGTAATTCAATATTATTTGTTAATTGCATTTTAATTCGGTTCGCTATATCAATCATCATATTTTCGCAAGTTGGTTGATAATTGACCAACACTAATTTTTGAAACAATAAATTATTTTGTGCAAAATCTTTATGAGGACTCGTTGCATTTAAAATAGTAGCATGATCTAACTCGTCAATTATTGGTTTTACAATTGCTTTTAATTCAGAAAAATCCATAACCATACCTAACTTAGGATTATTTATATCATTTATCGGCTTTCCTAAAACAGTAACACAAAGTTGATATGAATGTCCGTGAATATTTTTACACGCTCCATCGTAACCATAGAGTGCATGAGCCATTTCAAAATTAAATTGCTTTGTAATACGTATACGATCCATCTTATTTATGACAACATTTATGACAAACAGGTTTTGTCGAGGACATTTCAGGACTTACATAAGGAATACCAAGATTCATTCCTCTTAAAATTAAAAGCAATGCCATTGTGAGAACAAAAACAGGAACTGTATTATTTATTTTTTTACGCAAAGTAATATTAATACTACTGCCAATAAGGGCTAATGTAAACATTGCTGGCACTGTTCCTAATCCAAAAATAGCCATAAAAAAACCACCCTGAAAAGAGTTTCCGGTTGCTATGGCACCAGCAATAGCCAAGTACACTAAACCACATGGTAACAAGCCATTTAATGTACCAATAAAAAACAAGGATGAATAACTATTTTTTTGAAATTGTTTTTTAATCCTTTGTTTTAACTTTCCGATATATGAAAACGTAAACGATAGTATTCTAAATTTATTAGCAATTTTATTTGGCAAAAAAAACATAATCAATATTATTAATCCCAGCGCTATCGATAATACTTGCTGATAGCCAGCAATAACAATACTTTGACCTACTAAACCAAACAAACATCCTACCAATGTATATGTAACAACTCTACCTAAATTATATAAAAAAGCGCTAATAATTTTTGAAAGTATCGAATCGCGATTTAAAGGCAAAGCCAATGCAATTGGCCCACACATTCCAACACAATGAAAGCTACCTAAAAAACCCAAAGCCAAAGCAGGCAAAAATAGATTCATAATCATCAAGGAATTATAATGGTTTCTTGAGAAAAATAAGATAACCCATCAGCCTTCCAACTTATCTGCATTTTGTACATCCCTTTACTTAAATTACCTAAAGAAATAAATTGTGAAGCAACATTATTTAATTTAATTATCGATTTAAAATCTTTAGAAGCATCTGATGGTCTAAAAAAAAGAATCTCACCTTCTACATTTTTTTCTTGAAATATTTTAGGGAAAACTAATTCGATGTTAGTTCCATTAAATGAATGTTGAATTTTTTCGCTTAATGAATTTGCATTATTTGTTTCATCAATTTTATTTTGAAATACTAATTCTTTTTGATAATAATCATCACTTACTAAATCTATTTTTTGATTCATACACATAAAAACCATAAATCCAATAAGGAATACAAAGCCAATATACAAGATTGCAATTTTTGTTCCCCAGCTAATTTTTACCATTGCAGTATATTTTAGTGTTGATTTATTTGAGTAACAGGTCCTAAAAAGTTTGTTTTCACAGTTTCTATTTTTTTACCATCCGAGTAAACACCTATTACTACTTTTGTTTTTCTATTTATAATTTCATTTTTTTTAATCACAATAAAAAATTCTCCACTTGAAACACTTTCTTTTTGAACTTTTATAGTATCATTACCAACCATTTTAATTTTACCATTAATGGATTCTATTTTTAAAAATATGGGTAAAAAATAATGCGTTTTATTTACTAATTCAATATTGTATAAATTACTAACACAATCATTCGGTTGTTCTTGATACAACATACCTGGTGTTCGCATTATAGTTGTTTCAACATCCGTTCTACTATACAATAAAGCAACCAAAATGCCTAACAACATTAACAAAACTAATGAATATGCTAAAGTACGAGTAGTTATTTTCAACTTCTGTTTATTAGCAATACCATTTTCAGAATCAAAGCGTATCAAACCTTTCGGCAAACTCACACTTTCCATCATGTGATCACATGCATCAATACAAGCAGTACAATTAATACATTCTAACTGTGTTCCATTACGAATATCAATTCCAGTAGGACAAACTTTTACACATTGACCACAATCAATACAATCTCCATTTGAACGCACCTCGTTCTTTTTAAACTTCGCCCGTTTTTCTCCTCTTGTATAATCATAAGCTACTAAAATAGAATTTCTATCAAGCAATACACCTTGCAAACGACCATAAGGACAAACAACAATACACACTTGTTCTCTAAACCAGAGATAAACAAAAAAGAAAACAGTTGTAAAAATTAATAATGAAATAAAAGTCCCTGAATTTTCTACTAAACCTTGTTTGTAAAGATTCAATACGACATCCTTACTAATGAGATATGCTAAAAATGTATTTGCAATGATAAATGATACAAAAAAAAACAAACTAATCTTAACTGTTTTTTTGATTACCTTATCAGTATCCCATTTTTTTTTATTCAATGCTTTCTGATGACTAGCATCTCCTTCAATCCAATATTCTATTTTCCTGAAAACCATTTCCATAAAAATAGTTTGAGGACAAGCCCAGCCACAAAATATCCTACCAAAAACAACTGTAAATAAAACAATAAATAAAATGAACGTTAGCATTCCTAAAACAAACAAAAATAAATCTTGAGGCCAAAAAATAGCACCGAATAAAATAAATTTCCGTTCAGAAATATTTGCTAAAAAAAGTGGCTCACCATTCACATAAATAAATGGAAGAAAAAAAAAAAGTACTAAATAAAGAACACTTAATACAGTTCGTTTATTATACAACTTACCTTTCGGCTTTTGTGCATATATCCAAGCTCTATCACCCTCTTCATTAATCGTTGCAATCGAATCGCGGAACGATTCTTTGCTTTCACTATTTTCCATTTTTTAATTTCCCCACTTTAATACTATCCACTTTTGGAAGTACTACTTGCATGCTGTCTCTTTTTAGTGAATCACTTAGCATTACTCCTTCCTCAACATACAAATCACCTTGTGGTGCTTTCCCATTTGGAGGATTTGTACCTGCTAATGTTTTTATATAGCTGGCTATTTCATTTATTTTTAAAGGACTTAAATCTGCTTGCCAAGATTTCATTCCTTTATCTGGCCAACCGTATTTTATTGTTTTAAAAATGTCTTTAATACTGCCTCCATGAATCCAATAATTATCTGTTAAGTTTGGGCCAACTCCCCCTTCTCCTAATTTTCCATGACAAGCAAAACAATTTTCAACAAAAGCCTTTTCAGCTTCCATTAATTCATGTTTATCAGTAATCATTTTTGCATTACTTTCTGTTACATTATTAGCACTGTTTTTTTGAAACAACTCTTGCATTTCATGCGCAATTTTGATCGATTTAGTATACTCACCTTCTTGTAAATCGCCAGTAGCAAAAATGTGATAATATCCTAAATACAGTACAGCAAGCACTATAGTTAAATAAAACCCATACTTCCACCAAGGAGGTAAATCATTATCTAATTCTCTAATTCCATCGTAATTATGATCCATTAAAATATCTGCTTCTTTTTCTAAAGGAACAGATGCATTCAATCTTTCTAAGAGAGAAGGCTCATCTTTTTTTACCGCAATAAATTCCGCTTCTGGTTTATCAGTTTTCACTAATAACTTAATACTGTTAATTAAAACTAAAATTATAAGTAGTTCTAACCCAATTAAAAAAACAAGAACATAAAACAAATCATTACTCAAACCCATGTTATTATTTGATGTAACGGTATTCGTTACGGCCTGAGCAAAAGAGCCTTTAGTAATCGACAAAAATGCAACTAAAGCTATAGCCCCAATAACGGCACCTCCATTTTTATTAGATTTTTTTTTATCCTTTGCAGATTCTGCAACGCTTACAAGGACTCCACCCAACACCGAAATAATTATTAATAATAAAACAATTAATATTAATAACACATCAAATAATGGATTAAAAAAAACAGACAACACATCAGCTTCTTTTGAAGCGGTATTTTGTGCAAATAAACTAAAGCTTGATAAAAGAGCTAAACCTGTTAATATAAACTTTGCGCTTTTAATGCGATAGTTTTGAAATTTGTTGATGATATTTTTTTTCATAAATAAATCTTTTAAATAAAGTTTAGTTGATTCAATTCTCAAATGGAATATTTTTCATTTCAAGTATGTGCTGCTTGTTTACTTTTAGCGCCCAAAACAATAACACCAAAAAAAATGTAAAAAATATTCCTAACGATATCAATGGAAATATCTCTATTCCAGCTATTGACTCTAAATAATTAATGAATTTCATATTGCTATTTATTTTTTTGTAGATACTTCTTTATGACTTGCTTTTATATCTTTTCCTAATCTTTGTAAATAAGCTATAACTGCAATTATTTCGCGATCGTTCTTCGTTTCAATTTTATCACTCATTAATGACCTAGTAATTGAATTTGCTTGCTCAATTAAATCTCTGTTAGCAATTTTATCATAACCAGCAGGATAAGGTACTCCCAATTTTATCATCGCTCTAATTTTTGCGGGCGTACTTGCTGTATCTAAAGCATCATCTAATAAGAAAGGATATGTTGGCATAATAGAACCCGGCGACATTGTTGTTGGATCCATCATGTGGTTGTAATGCCAAGAATCAGGGTATTTCCCACCTTCACGTGCTAAATCTGGACCGGTACGTTTTGAACCCCATTGAAATGGATGATCGTATACAAACTCACCAGCTTTAGAATATTCACCGTATCGTTCAGTATCAAAACGTAAAGGACGAACCATTTGGGAGTGACAAGTATAACAACCTTCACGTAAATAAATATCCCTGCCTTGTAATTCCAAAGGTGTGTAAGGTTTTACACTTGCAATAGTTGGAATATTTGATTTTACAAGAAACGTCGGAACCATTTCTATTATACCTCCTATTAAAATAACTACCAAACTTATTAACATAAATTGAATCGGTCTGCGTTCAATCCAACGATGCCAATGCTCCCCTTCATGTCCTCCTTCAAATTTAACTAATCCAGGTGCTTCCGCATCTTCATTTTCAAGTAATGAACCTGCTTTTACAGTTTTTATTAAATTGTATGTCATAAAAATATACCCAACTAAATACATAGTACCTCCTAACGAACGCATTATATACATTGGTCGTAATTGAGTAACTGTTTCTAAAAAGTTTGGATATTTTAAAAAGCCTTCAGCAGTAAATTCTTGCCACATTAAATATTGTGTAAAACCAGCCCAATACATTGGAATTGCATAAAACAAAATACCTAACGAGCCTAACCAAAAATGCCAATTTGCTAATTTTACTGAATATAAATTGGTACGAAATATTTTAGGTATTAACCAATATAAAATACCAAATATTAAAAACCCATTCCAACCTAAAGCACCAACATGCACATGAGCAATAATCCAATCAGTAAAATGCGCAATAGAATTGACTTTTTTAAACGATAACATTGGACCTTCAAACGTAGCCATACCATAGGCAGTAACAGCTACTACCATAAATTTGAGAACAACACTTTCTCTTACTTTATCCCATGCTCCTCGCAATGTTAATAATCCATTAATCATACCACCCCATGATGGAGCAATTAACATGACAGAAAATACAGTGCCTAAAGATTGTGCCCAATCTGGTAAAGCGGTGTACAACAAATGATGAGGACCGGCCCAAATGTATAAAAAGATGAGTGCCCAAAAATGAATGATCGACAAACGATAGGAATAAACAGGACGATCTGCTGCTTTAGGAATAAAATAATACATCAAACCTAAAAATGGTGTTGTTAGGAAAAATGCAACAGCATTGTGTCCATACCACCATTGCACAAGTGCATCCTGAACACCTGCATACCAAGAGTAACTTTTTAAAATTGAAACAGGTAATTCAAATGAATTTACAATATGTAAAACAGCTACAGTTACAAATGTTGCGATGTAAAACCAAATAGCTACGTATAAGTGACGCTCTCTTCTTTTTAAAATAGTACCAAACATATTCCAACCAAAAACAACCCATATTAATGCAATTGCAATATCAATAGGCCATTCTAATTCGGCATATTCCTTTCCGGTAGTAAAACCAAATGGCAAGGTAAGTGCAGCAGCAACAATAATTAATTGCCATCCCCAAAAATGTATTTTACTTAATTTATCACTAAACATGCGCGCTTTACATAAACGTTGCAATGAATAATAAACCCCCATAAAAAGAGCATTACCTACAAATGCAAAGATTACAGCATTTGTATGAAGTGGCCTTAATCGACCAAATGATGTTTGAGGCAAAGCATTTAATGTAGGGAAAATTAATTGTAATGAAACATAAAGACCTACAAGCATTCCTACTACCCCCCACAAAATGGTGGCAAAAGCAAATTGTTTTACAATCTTGTTGTCGTACGAAAATTTTTCTACTTCCATAATTATTTTTTATTGTTAATTGTTAGCTTGGTTTTATCAGTATTACACAAAAAATCTTTCTTAACTTCTTCTTGGTGGGAAATAGTATCTGACACAATAGTATTATCAAACAACATTCTAACAGATGGTGTATAATCATCTTCATATTGCCCTGTTTTAAGACTCCAAATAAAAGCAAGTAAAAAACTAAATGCGACTAAAATACTTGCCCCTATTAAAATGAATAATACACTCATAACTATATTTGAATTTACGACTCAAAAATATTATTCCTATTTTGAACCAATTATGAGGTTTGTCAGAATGCTACATGATAAAAATCATATAAATAAATTAATGTAATTGAATATTATTTAGTAAGGATTAATGGTATCAATTAACACCCATAAACTAATAGAATTTTAAGAGAAAAGATGTTAAAAAAGATTAAATATTAGACAAAAGAAGAAATAATTTAAAAAAGTTAAAATATAAATTATACTCCTTATGATAAAAACTCAGCCAATAATATATCAATAATTTTAGAGGTCATCTGCGAAAAATAATATTGTAGAACCAAGCAATTATAATCCGTATTTTTTAGCAACCAAAGTACTTGAAAGTGTAGTAAGTAATACGATAGAAATTGAACTAACTGGCATAAGTATAGCTGCAATTACTGGAGACAATGACCCTTGAACGGCAAACGATAATCCTATTATGTTATAAACAACAGACATTATAAAACTAGCTATGATAATTTTTTTTCCATTCCGAGCAAAATCCAAAAAAGTTTTAAGCTTTTCAAAAGAAGATCCATCAAGAATAGCATCGCATGATGGAGAAAAATTATTAGTATCATCAGAAACTGCAATCCCAACATTACTTTGCAGGAGCGCTCCTGCATCATTTAATCCATCACCTAACATTAATACATTATGATTTGTTTGTAGCGATTTAATAAAGGATGATTTGTCTTCAGGTCTTTGATTAAAATACATTGCGTCCGAAAAAATAGGTTTTAAATTTTCTTTTTCAGCATCATTATCTCCAGAAAGCAAAGAAAGTTGATAGTTTTCTTTTAGTGTATTAGCCGTTTCCAAAAGTCCTTTTCGATAAGAACTACCAATACTAAAGTAGCCAAACACTAAACCATCTAAAGCGAAAAACACTTTACTAGAATCATTATTTACAATTGT
Organism: Bacteroidota bacterium; assembly: GCA_947380175.1. Taxonomy (GTDB): domain Bacteria; phylum Bacteroidota; class Bacteroidia; order 2-12-FULL-35-15; family 2-12-FULL-35-15; genus 2-12-FULL-35-15. The sequence goes on from CANCPZ010000015.1 coordinate 21,161, forward strand.
TCGCTTACCAGTTACAAAATATTCCGAACCCATAATAGCAAACCTTCCATTAACAAAACCTTTTATGCCTTGGCCTGGAATTTCTTCAAAAGAAGATACAGTACAATTTGTATTTAAAGAATATTGATCATGAATCTTTCTACTTAATGGATGCGATGAGTTGGATGCTAAAGCAGAAGCTATTTCTAAATCTGCATTACTCAATTTTTTACCAATAAATGAAACGGATGAACCACTTGTAATCGTACCTGTTTTATCAAAAACAATTGAATCAATTGCAGCTAAACGTTCAATTACAGTGGCGTTTTTTATATAAAATTTATTACGTCCAAAAACGCGTAGCATATTACCATTCGTAAACGTTGCAGATAATAGTAAAGCACATGGACAAGCAACAATCAAGACTGCAGTTAAAGCATTCAAAGCTTTATGAATATCAGAATTTAAAAACCAATATAAAAAAGCTGAAGCGGCAATGGAAAAAAGAACTATCGTAAAATATTTACTTACTTGAGTAATAAAATTACCTTTTTCAGCTTCTTCTTTTTGTGTCCTTGAATCTTTATTCCACAAACTAGTAAGATAACTTTGTGAAACTACTTTTAATATTTCCAACTGAATCGCGCCTTGTAATTGTCGCCCTCCTGCATAAATAAGCTCACCGAAAACCTTTTTAACAGGTCGAGATTCGCCAGTTACAAAACTATAATCAATGAAGGTTTCAGCAGATTTTAAAATAGAATCAGCAGGAACCAATTCATTATTTCGAATGACAATAATATCCGAAGGTTTTAACTCGGCAACAGGAACACTCGTTTCTTTTTTGTTTTTGATAAGTGATACCGAAATAGGAAAATATGATTTATAATCTCGGTCAAATGATAATGTTTCATAAGTAATGTTTTGAAAAAATCGCCCAAGCAACATAAAAAAAACTATCCCAGCCATAGAATCTAAATAACCAACACCTGTGCCTGTTAATATTTCATAAAGACTTCGTGTAAAAGTTACAACAATAGCAAATGCAATGGGCAAATCTATATTTAAAAACCGCTGCTGAATTCCTTTCCAAGCAGATGTGAAAAATTCGGAAGCGCTAAATAGAAATACGGGTAATGATAAGGACAAATTTAGAAACCCAAAAAATGATTTTAGTCCACTCTGATTGAAATAATTGCCCATCGAAAAATATTCGGGAAAACTCAACATCATAATGTTACCAAAACAAAAACCAGCAACTCCAATTTTTATGATCGCGTTTTTATTTGATGCTTTCTGTTTTTTTTCTTCAAGATCGTTTAAACTAATCAATGGTTCATAGCCAATATTTGTAAGTAATTGAACTATTTCGGATAATTTAATTTTTTGATGATTAAATACAATTTTAACTTCTTTTTTTAAAAAATTAACAGATGAGTTAATAATGTGAGCGTTAATTTTAAATAAATTCTCCAAAAGCCAAATGCATGAGCTACAATGCATTTTAGGAATATAAAATACAATATGTGATTGATCAGCTTCTTTAAAATGAACTAACTTATTCGCAACATCTTCATTATCGAGATATGAATACCTTTCTAAATTAAATTTATTAGAAATTGAAATACCTGGATTCGTATTCAATGTATAATAAGTACATAAATTATTTTCATTTAACAATTCGTAAACAAGCTTACAACCATCACAACAAAAATCCTTTTCGTCATATTTTACATTCGAAATAGCATAGGTTTCACCGCAATGGTAGCAGTGCAATTCCTGTTTAACGGCAAAATTATTATAATGAATTTGCATACTACCTTTTGACTAATAGAAATTATAGCTTGATTATTTTTACGAAATTATTTTTGAAAATAATCTTCATTTGATTCTAAAAAAAATATTCCTTGTTACCTAAAAACGAATATTTCAAAAAGTTAATAAATATTATTATTCTATATTTCTTTTTGATTTATCTTTTTCACCATCGGTAATTGTCATAAACAAATAAATAAAAACGCCCAAAATGGTAAGCAACATACTTAAAATACCTGAAGCTGAAGGCATCGCACCGGACAAAAAAGCATATCTAAAAGGAAAAATAGCAACTAAAAGTATTAGTACTGAAGGGAATATTTTTTTCATATGGTTATATTTTTTGATTAATTAACACAAAAATGAATTTTTAATAAAAAAACAGGTATGACAAAAGTCAGTTTTGGACATGAATTATATCACCTATAATAAATTACAGATTAATTTAAAAATATTATAAGTAGAACAGCATAAAGAAAAACACTTATCATAAAATTATATTTAAGAATAAAAAGTAAAACAGAATAATATTAGAGAGTTCCTAAATTGATTTCAAGGAATTTTTTCTTTTTTCGAGAACTGTTAATTTTGGGAAAAGGATATTTTGAGCAATGAACAAATATTTTTGAATATCTTGCTCCAAATTAAACATTTGAGCATAACAGAGCTTAAGTGACGGATTAGAGCTTTCGGATGGAACAAAATTGACAGTAAGTTTTCTAATTTTACTTAAAATTTGTAATATTTTAGAATGTTCATTCTGAACTTTAACAATCAGATTTGAAGGCAAATTATCGGACTGTTTTAAAGATTTTTCAGAATCTTGTATTAAATTTTTAATTGATGGAAAAAAGAAACGCTCCTCCATATTTAAATATTTTTCAAGCAATTTAACTAAAATCAATAACTGCTCTGAAATCAAAATTATTTCCGGATGAGACTTTTCTAAATATAGCAAATACTTAACTTGATTAGTTATAACAACAATTAGCTTTCTTAAGCTATAATGATTCGAGTGCTCTAAAAAATCAACAAGTATATCTAAACTCATCTCATTAAAATTAGGCGTACTTTTAACTTTATTTCTCACTATATTTTTTTACAAAATTCTATTTATTGTAACTAGTTAAAAATGATGTGAATCATTTAATGTTATGAGAAATCTCATAATATTAAAATGCCCTTTTTTCAAAAAATAAAAAGCATTTAGAAATTGATATTAACGTAAATTGTATTTTTGAATATGATATCAGTAAACGAAGCAAAAAAAGAAGTTGTAAAAAACTCCAAACATTTATCTAAAAACATACTTTCTGTCGAAAATGCATTAGACTGCGTTTTGGCAAATGATATATTTTCACCAATTAACCTACCTCCTTTCAATCAATCGTCAATGGATGGTTATGCATTTATTTTAGAAGATCTATTGAACAATGTACCAATTCATATTATTGGAGAAATTGCAGCCGGAAAAAACTTTTCGTATAAATTAAAATCAGGAGAAGCGATTCGAATTTTTACAGGTGCAAAAATACCTGAGGGCTCAAATTGTGTTGTAATGCAAGAAAAAACAACCGTTGAAGGAATAAAGCTAAATATAAATGACTCCAAATTAATAAAAGGCGCTAATATTAGATACAAAGGCGCTCAAATTAATTCAGGACAACTAGCATTAAAAAAAGGAACTGTTTTAACACCTGCTTCAATTGGTTTCATAGCGAGTATGGGAATTAACACTGTTGAAGTATATAGTAAACCGAAAATATCAATTATAATAACCGGAAGCGAATTACAAAAACCTGGTAGCACTTTAATAGAAGGAAATGTTTTTGAATCTAATTCATATAGTTTAATAGCTACTTTAAAAAACATGCTTATTAAACCAATAAAGATTGAAACAATCACCGATAATAAAGAGGAAACATACCAAGCAATTAAAAAAGCAATTGAAGAATCGGATCTGGTTATATTAACAGGAGGAATTTCGGTAGGCGATTACGATTTTGTAAGTGAAACGCTAGAAGAATTAAAGGTGGAAACTATTTTTTATAAGGTAAAACAAAAACCTGGAAAACCACTTTTTTTTGGAAAAAAAAACGATACATTAGTATTTGCGTTGCCTGGTAATCCAGCTGCTGTGTTAACTTGTTTTTATAATTATGTGTATCCATCAATCAAAATAATGCAAGGGCATTCTAATATTTTCCTTCGAACCTTAATGCTGCCAATTTCAAAAGAATTCTTAAAAAATAAAGCTTTATCCTATTTTTTAAAATCAAAAATAAATGCCAATTCGGTTACACCTCTTGAAGGTCAGGAATCATATATATTAAGCTCTTTTGCAGTTGCCGACAGCCTTATATATCTTCCGGAAAATTCAGAATTAATTACAAAAGACACGCTAGTAGAAGTTTTTTTATTACCTTAATATAATTATTAAAAACAGACTCAAATATTAAAACCGAATACAATTATTCTATTTTAATATTGGTATTATTAGGGATCTGAATCAAAATTTAATTTCTACAATGACGTTTTTAAATTCTAATGTGTTTTTTTTATTACTAATTTTTGTAATTGCATTTTTGTATGCATCAGTAGGACATGGAGGCGCTAGTGGCTATTTAGCAGTCATGGCACTCTTTAGCTTTACACCTTCGTTAATGAAATCATCTGCTTTACTACTTAATATTTTTGTTTCATTAATTGCATTTTATCAATATTATAAGGGAGGTTATTTAAAATGGAAATTATTTCTTCCATTTGCTATAGGTTCAATACCAGCATCTTTTATAGGTTCTCTTATTACCATTGACGCTATCCTTTATAAAAAAATAATAGGTCTACTTTTAATTTTCCCAATTTTATTATTACTAAATGTGATTGGAAAATCGAGTAATGAAATAAAAGATGTTAAAGTTAGACTAGCATTACTGATTGGAGTTTCAATAGGTGTACTTTCAGGAATGATTGGTATTGGTGGAGGAATAATTTTAAGCCCAATAATACTTATGCTACATTGGGGAAATATAAAACAAACAGCTTGTGTATCAGCTTTATTCATCTTTGTAAATTCAATTTCAGGATTAATTGGGTTGGTATCAAAAGGAGAAATAATAAATTCACAAATTTATGTATGGGTTTTAATAGCCTTAACAGGTGGGTATCTTGGGGCATATTATGGTAGAAATAAATTTAGTAATTTATCACTTAAACGAATACTCGCAGTAGCATTAATCATTGCAAGTATAAAATTAATAATTGTGG
>CANCPZ010000016.1 GCA_947380175.1 Bacteroidota bacterium
AATGAACATTGGACAATTTGTTGCTGCTGAAATAATAATATTATTGGTAATTGATTCATCTGAAAAAATAATTTTAAATCTGGAAAATGTATTTGATATACTTACATCGTTAGAAAAATTGGGGCAAATAACTGATTTGGAATTGGAGAGCAGGTCGGAGAATTCATTTTTGGATCATAATATAATGACGCCAATTAATGTGGATGTAAAAAATTTAAATTTTACATATCCCGGAAGAATAAATGCGGTCCTGAAAAATATAAGTTATAATTTTAAATCAAATAATAGTTATTGTATTACAGGAAACAATGGTTCGGGGAAATCAACATTTCTTCATTTGATTAGTGGTTTGTACCAACCACAATCGGGAAGTATTTGCATAAATGATTTGCCAATTTTTAATTATAATATTTCAAAATTATATCAGTTTATTGGTAATGGGTTGGTCGAAGAAACAATATTTGAGGGCACTCTATTAGAAAATATAACACTTGGAAGAGATTTTGTGAAAATTGAAAATGTACTTTGGGCCATTGAAAAAGTTTTTCTTTCGGAGTATGTAAAACAGTTGCCCAAAGGCCTGGATACCGCTATTGAGATATCCGGAAATAAATTATCAAAAAGTATTATTCAGCGAATAATTATTGCCAGAAGCATTGTAAATAAACCAAAGTTAATTCTGCTTGAAAATCATATTGATTTTATTGAAGATATTGAGCGGAATAAAATAATTGATTTTTTAACAAATAAATCAAATGGCTGGACGCTGATTAGTGTGTCGAGCAATAAATATTTGCAACAAAAATCAGATGCCATTATTTATTTAAATGAAGGAGAAATATTGAAATAAATCTTTTTATAAAATGCTTAATATAACTCACAATAAAATTGAAGATAAGGAATATTTGGGGAAATTAAATTCGTTCCAGATTTTAGCTAAGCGAGGAGATAATCTTAAACTGATTAAGGTTCTTTATTTGATTGGTATACTTATACTGATTGTGCTTTTTTTACCTTGGACCCAAAACATTAGGTCGAATGCCAAAGTAACTGCACTTAAACCAAACCAGCGCCCCCAAACGATTAATTCTATTATTGCAGGAAAAATTGAAAAGTGGTTTGTACAAGAAGGTCAATTTGTAAAAAAAGGCGATACCATACTTTTTATTAGTGAAACCAAAGAAGAATATTTAGATCCAAATTTAGTTGCAAATACCGAGCAGCAGTTAAAATCAAAGGAGTTTGCTGTTAAATCCTATATGGAAAAAGTTAAAGCAAATGACAATCAAATTGATGCCATGTTTAATTCGCGTAAATTAAAATATGAACAGGCGCAAAATAAACTTATTCAAGCAAACTTAAAGGTGCAAAGTGATAGCGTTGAACTATCGGCTGCTCAAATCAATAATAAGATTGCAAAGGAGCAGTTAATTCGAATGGAGGAGCTATACAAAGAATCGTTAAAGTCATTAACGGATTTGGAAACAAGAAAGTTGAAAGTGCAGGAAACACAATCAAAAGTTTTTTCGCAGCAGAACAAATTTATTAGCAGCAAAAACGAACTTATAAATGCAAAAATAGAATTGCAAAGTATTAATGCCGACTATAGAGATAAAATAGCTAAATCAGAATCAGAAAAATTTGCGACATTATCTAACATGTACGATGCTGAAGCGATAGTATCTAAATTGCAAAATCAATTTGTTAATTATAGCATCCGGTCCGGAATGTACTATATTCTTGCTCCTCAGGATGGATATATAACAAAGGCAATTCAATCTGGTATAGGCGAAACAATTAAAGAAGGAGCTGAAATAATAAGTGTTATGCCGTCAGATTATGACTTAGCCATCGAAATGTATGTAAACCCAATGGATATTCCGTTATTGCAAAAAGGGCAGCACGTTCAAATTCAATTTGATGGATGGCCTTCAGTAGTTTTCTCGGGTTGGCCTGGTATATCCTACGGAACTTATGGTGGACAAATTGTAGCAATCGATAATTTTATTAGCGAGAATGGAAAGTATCGTGTTCTTGTATCACATGATAAGAATTACCCTGATTGGCCCAAAGAAATAAGATTGGGTGCAGGTGCGAGTTCAATGACTTTACTTAAGGAAGTTCCGATATGGTATGAGCTTTGGCGACAGATAAATGGATTTCCTGCTGATTATTATAAACAATATACTACTGATGTAAAAGTTTTAAAGGCAAATGAAAATAAAAAATAAATACAGTTTTATTTTATTCTTATCGCTAATTGCATTGAATAGTATTGGGCAGCCGGATACAATAATGAAGTTGAGTTACGCCAATTTTTTACAGTTGGTGAAACAAAATCATCCCTTGGCAAAACAAGCCGATTTAATTACTAAATCGGCTGATGCTGGCACACTATTAGCGCGCGGTGGTTTTGATCCTAAATTTTTTTATGAATTCAATAATAAGTTTTTCGATTCAAAAAATTATTATCAAATAGGTAATGGTGGATTTAAAATACCTACCTGGTTTGGCCTGGAATTTAAAGCAGGATATGAAAAAAATCAGGGAACGTATTTAAATCCTGAAAACACTATTCCAAATCAAGGCCTATTATATTCACAAATTTCATTACCGCTTTTACAAGGTTTAATTATCGACGAAAGAAGAGCTGCACTAAATCAGGCTAAATTATTTCAAGAATTATCTGTTTACGACAAAATAAATGCAATCAATGAATTGTTATACAAAGCAGGTAAAGCTTATTGGGATTGGCAATTGTCTTTTGCCAATTTAAAAATAAATGAAGATGCTGTAACGCTTAGTCAGGAAAGATTTGATGCCATAAGAAAAAGTTCAATATTAGGAGATAGGCCATCAATTGATACAGTTGAAGCAGTAATTCAAATGAAGGATAGATTCATCACATTTCAACAATCCTTGATGGATTACAAAACAAAATCATTGTTACTCTCTAATTATTTATGGTTAGAAAATAACATTCCAATTGAATTAACAAACAAAACAATTCCTGAATTGGCTATTGCATATTATGAGGAGGAAAATAAACTATACTCAAGGATTGCTAAAATGGATAGCCTAATAAATATTCATCCAAATATAAAAATGTATGATTTTAAACTTAAGCAATTAACTATTGAAAAAAAGTTTAAGCAAGATAAATTAAAACCAAGTTTAAATGTTAATTATAACCCATTATTTAATTCTGAAAATTTAAATGTCGGTTATCAAAATAATTATAAATGGGGTATGACTGTTGGTTTTCCAATATTTCTGCGTAAAGAAAGAGGGGAACTGCAACTTACAAAAATAAAAATAGAGAATACCACGTATGAAAATATGAATAAGCGGAATGAATTAATGAACAAAATAAAAGCAACTGTTAACGAATTCAATATCTACAAAAATCAAATTGATGTTTATAGTAAAAATGTTTTTAATTATGAACTGTTGTGGAAATCTGAAAGGCGATTATTTGATTCAGGAGAAAGTTCTTTGTTCATGATAAATAGCAGGGAGGTGAGTTATATCAATGCTCAAATTAAGTTAAACGAAATAATTAATAAAAATAAAAAAGCAGCTTTGGATATAGAATATTCATTGGGCTTATTAAATTCAATTTATTAAAATGGAGCAATTGGTAACCTCAAATTTTAAGTTAGGTATTATCGCAGGAGGGCAGTTAGCTAAAATGTTGGCCTTAGCTGCAAGTAATTGGGATGTAAAAACATATATTCTTGATCCTGATGATAATTGCCCAGCATCGACTATATGTACAAAACACATACAAGGAAGTTATAAAGATTACGATACGGTTTATCAATTCGGGAAACAAGTAGATATGATAACATTTGATATTGAAAACGTTAATACGGATGCTTTGATTCAGTTGCAAGCGGAAGGAAAAAAAATATATCCAGAACCGCAAATTTTAAAACTTATTCAGGATAAAGGTTTGCAAAAGCAATTTTATGCAGCGCATCATATTCCAAGTTCTTCCTTTCGTTTATATGAATCTAAAGGTGAAATTTTAAATGAAGTTAATAATGGAAAGATTCCTTTCCCGTTTGTACAAAAACTTCGAACCTCCGGTTATGATGGTAAAGGTGTTCAAGTTATTTCCGATAGAGGGGATTTGTCAAAGCTAATGGAAGGGAACTCAATAATTGAAGAAAAGGTTAAAATAAAAAAAGAATTAGCAGTAATAATAGCTCGAAATAATAAAGGTGAAATCAAATCATTTCCATTGGTTGAGATGGAGTTTAACCATGAAGCAAATTTGGTAGAAAGGTTAATTTGCCCTTGTAATGAATCCGTGATAATAGATGAACGTGCAAAAAAAATGGCTGAAACAATTATAACCAAATTGAGAATGACCGGAATATTGGCTGTAGAATTTTTTATTGACAACTCAGATAATTTATTGGTTAACGAAATTGCTCCTCGTACTCACAACAGTGGTCATCATACTATTGAAAGTTGTATAACATCTCAATACGAGCAACATTTAAGAGCAATACTTGGATTTCCACTCGGTTCTACTGAAATAAAAATACCATCTGTAATGATTAATTTACTTGGTGAAAAGAATGAGAATGGCCTTGTTAAATATGAAGGATTAACTGAATGTATGTCCATTGAAGGAACAAAAATTCATATATATGGTAAAACACACACAAAGCCATATAGAAAAATGGGGCATGTAACTGTTTTGGATAAGTCTATCGATATTGCAAAAATAAAAGCAAAAAAAGTAAGTGAAACTCTAAAAGTAAAATCATGGAATTAATAAAAGTAGGAATTATAATGGGTTCAGATTCTGATTTAGGAATCATGTTGGAGGCATCAAAAATATTAAAGGAATTTGATATTGCTCACGAAGTAACAATAGTTTCGGCACATCGAACACCGCATCGCATGATGGATTATGCAACCATGGCTCACACGAGAGGTATTGAGGTAATAATTGCCGGAGCAGGAGGGGCCGCACATTTGCCTGGTATGATAGCATCCTTTTCTCCATTACCAGTTATTGGTGTTCCCATAAAATCAAGCAATTCTATTGATGGCTGGGATTCTGTTTTGTCAATTCTTCAAATGCCTAATGGCGTTCCTGTTGCCACTGTTGCGCTGAACGGTGCATTAAATGCAGGTATAATTGCAGCTCAAATTCTTTCGGTGGAAAATAAAGAAATACGAAATAGCTTAATTACCTATAAGGAAAAATTGAAAAATGGTGTAATGGAAAAAGTTGAGAAGCTTAAAGTAATATAATTTTAAGGTTCTGAAAATTTTGGATTTGAATCGGTTTTTTAAAACAATTTTAAAGTATAAAATTGTAAATTTTATCACTATTAACAGTCAAAAAATTTTATAATTAATTTTTAAAAGTATAACTATAACTTAGCCTCTTCATAAAAGAAACAAAGCTATGGTTATAATTATGCAAATCTTTAAAATACAAGATTACGATTTTGTAACGTTTTTATAAACTTCAACAATTACATCTTTGTATTGATTGCCAAAGGTTGTAAGGCACCAGACTTTTAATAATATTTTTTCATTTGGTGCAAGCCATTTAACAGATTTAATTAATTCTTTACGGAAAAGAGATTTATCAAAACTCACTTTTTCCAATATATTTTTGCTTAATTCAAACATATAGATGTAGTATTAAGGGTTAGTAAAAATTGATAGAACTAAATTACGATTATGAAACGCAATAATAATACCCAAAGTTACTTTTGTTAATTAAAAGATAATTAAAAGTATTGTTAAAAAAATGTAAATAATTCTAGTTTATAAACTATTGAATTTATTTACCCCACCTGTAGCTCACTTGTTCAAGTCCAGATAAATCAATTACTCTGTCAATAACGGTAGCAGCAAGTTCTTCAAAGTTGTTTGGTTTGCTGTAAAACGAAGGGCTAGCCGGACAAATAATACCACCCGCTTCGGTAATGGTTTTCATATTGTTGATATGAATTAAACTAATTGGAGTGTCGCGCGTTACTAAAATTAATTTTCTTCGTTCTTTTAAAATTACATCTGCAGCACGAGTTGTTAAATCATTCGAAATCCCCGAAGCAATGCGAGCCAAGGTTCCCATCGAACAAGGGCAAATAATCATTGTATTATATTTTGCAGAGCCAGATGCAAACGGCGCAAAAAAATCAGTTTTACTATAAATTGTAAATGGAATTTTTTCATAATCAGTATTATCTAATTCAAATTTCCAAACATCTTTTGCGTTATCGCTCATAACTACCCCAACAGTTTCTATCTGATCTTTTAACACGTGTAATTTTTCTAATAACACTTTAGCGTATATTGATCCACTGGCTCCAGTTATAGCAACTATTATTTTATGTTTATTCTGATTCATTTGTTCCAAACTTATAAATTAAACTAAAAGATAATACATTGTTTCGTTCTCCTGGATTATACCATCTTTTTTCGCCAGAAGCAAAATCGCGTATTGATGAAATAGAATTTGTGTAACGCCATGTTATACTTAAATTTTTATAAAGCGAATAATTAATGCCAATATTTGCTGTGATTTCTGTTTTATTAAAAGAGGTTAAAGCATTTGTAATTTCGCCATAATAATCGTATTCTTTCGCATTAATTAAGTAACCAAATCCAGGACCTATTTCAAAAATAAATTTCTTTTGGCGGTATTGTAAAAGAACGGGTACCTCTATATAATTTAACTTCATTAGGTAAAAAGAATAGTCTGCATTTTTATAATCACCAATGTGTTTACTCCCTTTTTGAATAAAAAGCATTTCAAATTGAGCATTCCATTTTTCATTCAGTAAACCTGTTAAAAATAGTCCTCCTTCAACGCCTGCTTTATTAAATCCGCTATACGTATCACCTGCTACCTGACTAGTGCTTATTCCTGCTTTTATTCCAGCCCTAAACCGGTTTTGACCATAGCTAATAACGCATGTAATAAGTATACTCAGTATTATAACTGTCTTTTTCATTAAATACAAAGTTAATATATATGTACTTTAGTATAAAACAAATAAATACTTTTTAGGAATGTGATTGTGGTGTTTTATATCCGAAAGTTTTAGTGAAACCTTTAAAAGGCGTTCCTGTTATTTTAATAAAAATAAGTAAATTAATTTTAGAAAAAGTAACTAAGTTTGCTTTTCAAAATAGTAAAATAGTAATGGTAACAACAGTTTTGTTTTTTGGTAGTTTAGTTGAGATTGTTGGCACTAGTAAACTAACAATAAATGCAATTGATACCGATATGTTGTTGGAATCACTCTTCTTAAAATACCCTTCATTAAAAGAAAATATATTCAGAATTTCATTAAACCATCAGTTAATTAATACCAATCAGGTTTTGAATGAAGCGGATGAAGTAGCGCTGTTGCCTGCTTTTTCTGGGGGATAACAAAGCAATTTTTCTGGTATCAATTTATGACTTTATACGTTTTAGTTTTAATGCGCTAACTTAGAATTGTCATTGCCTAACAGTTAATTTTATTATTCAGTACCAATATGCATTAATGCATCGCCTTGATTAACTACCGGATGTGTATTTATTGCAGTGATATGACCATCACAAGGAGCAATTAATTTTTCCTGGTGTTCACCAAATGGATCTGTTATTTCGCCAATGATTTCGCCTTTACTAATAGGTACACCATTAGTTTTTGTGCAATGAAACATTCCCGATGCTTTTGCTCTTACCCATAAAGATTTATGTATTAATACAGTATCATTTTCACGTGTTTCAACATCAATCATATTTAAATGGTTCATCAATCGTAAACAACCATTTACACCTTCATTAATATATTGGTAATGAAAACGAGATGATTCTCCACCTTCAAAAACAAGAATAGGTTTGTTGGATTTTGCAGCTTCCTTTCTATAGGAGTTTTCACGAAACGGCGAATTTATAATAAAAGTTGGTGAAAATCTTTTTGCCAATTCTAATGATTCGGAATCTTCAAATGTACAGCGTATTTGAGGGTAATTATTTATTTGTTTCCCTCCTGTATGAAAGTCTAAACCTAGGTCAATCAAGGGAATTATTTCGTGAGTTAAATCGTATGCAATTCTACTTCCAAGCGAGCCATTTTTTGTTCCAGGAAAACAACGATTCAAATCTTTTCCATCAGGTAAATCGCGTGTTCCATATAAAAAGGCAAATGTATTTATTACTGGAATAGCAATGATAGTACCGCAAATTGGATTACGCACTTCTTTTTTAGTGATCAATCTACGTACTATTTCTATTCCGTTTGTTTCATCACCGTGTAATCCTGCTTGTAATAATAAAACAGGACCAGGTTTAGTTGAACGAAACACATAAACAGGGATCTCGATAATTGTTTTTGTTGGTAATTGATACCAATTTAAACTTACCTGCGCGCTATTTCCTGGAAGGATATCAACGCCATTAATTCGTATTTCTTTATTTGTATAAGTCATAAATTGATAAGCCAATTTGGATTATGGTTCATGGTTGAATTCATTCCGTTCAATGAATTCAATAATTTTTCCGGCAATATCAATCCCTGTTGCACCTTCAATTCCTTCCAATCCGGGCGATGAATTTACTTCCATTACCAAAGGGCCTCGAGCGGATTGTAGCATGTCCACACCAGCAATTGCTAATCCTAATTTTTTTGCCGCTTTAATAGCTGTCTCGCGCTCTTCTTTCGAAAGCTCAATAACGTTTGCGCTTCCACCACGATGTAAGTTACTTCTGAATTCGCCTGGTAACCCTTGGCGTTTCATAGCTCCAACCACTTTACCATCCACTATAAATGCTCTGATATCAGCTCCTCCAGCTTCTTTTATAAATTCTTGAACAAGTATGTTTGCTTTTAATGCAAGAAACGATTCGATAACAGACTTAGCAGATTTATGTGTTTCGGCTAAAATAACCCCGATGCCCTGTGTTCCTTCAAGCAATTTAATAACAACAGGAGCTCCTCCAACTTGTTCCAATACATTATCAATATTTTTTGGAATGGATGCAAATGCTGTTTTAGGCATTCCAAGTCCTGCTTTTGCAAGCAATTGAAGGCTTCTTAATTTATCGCGTGAGCGCACCAAAGCTTGAGATTCTACCGAAGAAAAAACTTTCATTTGTTCGAACTGACGAACAACAGCTGCTCCGTAAAACGTTACAGATGTGCCAATGCGAGGAATGATAGCATCAATTCCCATTACTTCTTTACCACCATAAAAAATATGAGGATTGCCTTTTTCAATTACCAAAACACATTTTAAATGGTCGAGTACAACTACTTCATGTCCGCGCTGCTCCGCAGCTTCAACCAATCTCCGAGTTGAATACAATTTAGGACCACGTGATAAAATCGCTATTTTCATTTTAATTATTTTTATTTTTTTTTGAAGGTGGAATATTGTTCAGCAAAGCTACATCAACAACAAATCGGTTTTTTAATAGTTTTCTTCCAATCAAAACGGGGTAACGCATATTGCCTCTATTAGTTAACGAAATTACTGATTTTATTCGCTTACAACCAATTTTTACAATTGTTTTTATGATGTAACGGTTTTCGATTTCGCCAAACGAATTACGTATATCTTTTTTTGTATAATTCGTAAATTTATTTTCTTGCTGATTGTATTCAGCATGTGTAGGATCTAATAATTTAAAATACAAAACGCCTTCAACCTCTTTGATATCATGGCAATGCAAGGCTGTAGTATAAGCTCCTGTATCAATTTTAGCAGTAATGTTGTACAATCCTAATTCGGGAAAACCAACAACTTCTCTACGACCAATTGTTTGTTTTTCTGTTTGCATTGGCACTAATTTCAGGCTATTTATGTAAAAATCTTTTTGTTAAATCTACGACAAGATAAAAATATTTAACCAAAATTAATTCTAATTTTATACAATATTTATTAAAATGAACAAGCAGTACAATTATATAATAGTAGGTCAAGGTATTGCGGGAACTGTGCTTGCATTTAGTATGATTAAAAAAGGGTTACAGGTTTTAGTGATAGACGATACAAACCTCTCGCAATGCTCAAAAGTAGCTGCCGGCAATTTTAATCCCATTGTTTTTAAACGTTTGGTTAAAAGCTGGATGGCGGATGAACTAATTGAATATTCCGATTCTTTTTACAAAGAAGCGGAGGAAATTCTTAATCAACATTTTTATTTAAAAAAAGAAATTGTTCGCATTTTTGGTGAAGAACAAGAAAAAGCTTTTTGGTTAAAAAAAGCCTTCGATACCGATGAAGGAAAATACCTTTCAAAAACCATCGCAACCGATTTTTTTACAGATGTAGTTAACAATCCGCTTGGCTGTGCTTTTGTGAATAATGGATGCAACCTATATGTAGAAAAGTTTTTGAAAGTTTTTAGAAATTATTTTATTCAGCACAATCAACTGTTAGATGAGGTATTTGATTATTCACAATTGGTAATAAATGAGAATTCGGTTTCGTATAAAAAAAATACCGCAACTAAAATTATTTTTTGTGAAGGATACAAGGTTGCCGAAAACCCCTATTTTAAATGGTTGCCTCTGAAGCCTGCAAAAGGAGAGACATTAACTGTGCGTATTAAAAATTTACCTACAGATAAAATAATAAACAAAGGTGTTTATATATTACCAATTGGCGATGATTTATTTATAGTTGGTGCAACATACGATTGGGTAAATTTGAATGACAACATAACTGAAAATGGCCGAATTGAAATTTCGGAAAAACTTTCGAAAGTAATTAATGTACCATTCGAAATTATTAGCCAACAAGCTGGCGTTAGGCCTTCGATGATTGATAGAAGACCCGTTGCCGGCTTACATCCTCAACATAAAACAATGGGCGTATTTAATGGCATGGGAACCAAAGGCGTTATGCTAGCACCCTATTTTGCGAAGGAATTTGTTGATTTTTTAGAGGATAATATAGAATTAAATAATGAGGTTGATATTACAAGATTTATTGTTGAAAAAAAGTAGAAGTGCTTTCTGGAATTTATACTTCCAAAGTATTTACTCGTTATCAATTAACAAAAAATAATTATGAAATTTAAAAAACGTTTAATCCTTACAATTCTTTTAATAACAAGTTTTTTAGTTCCAATAAGCTTATATAGTACTAAGGTTTTTTACAAACAAACTGTTTTAGTCTTTCCCAAAGGGATCACTTATGCTAACGAGTGGAAAAAAGTTGATTCCTTGTCAGCAAAAGGTTTGACAAAATCGGCATTGGAAGTTGTTAATGGCATTTACGCTAAATCAAAAATAGAAAATAACGCCCCTCAATTTGTAAAGGCAATTATTCATCGCATGAAATTTGAGCAAAACATGGAGGAATACTCTTTAGAAAAGGCTCTTTTAAAATTGAATTTAGAAACCAACGAAGCCAAATTTCCTATAAAGCCCTTTTTACAATCAATGCTTGCCGAGAGCTACTGGCAATACTATCAAACTAATCGATGGAAGTTTTATAACAGATCGGAAATCGTAAATTTTGATAACAATGATATTACAACATGGGATTTGAAAACAATTTTTTATCAGGTCGTAAAAAATTTTCAGGCATCACTCGAAAGTATTGATAGTTTAAAAAAAACCCCACTCAATTTGTATGATGATGTACTTTTATCAGAAAAAAATACTCGTAAATTTCGTCCTACATTATATGATTTTTTAGCACATCGCGCACTTGATTTTTATTCGAGCGAAGAACCCGATATTACTAGACCAAGCTATAAATTCGAGCTAAATTCTGAAAATTATTTTCTTAATTATTCTGATTTCACCAAAATAAAAATAGAATCAAAAGATACGCTTTCATCCAAATTTTACGCTATTAAATTATTACAGGGTTTGATTGCATTCCATGCTTCGAGATATGCTTCAGAAAATGAAAAACTTCAGAACGATAATAAAATTTCGCCTACTGAAAGTATGCAAAATATTGTCCAAGCTCTTATTGATGTTGACTTGCAGCGATTAAAATTTGTAAAAATGTATTCTACTTCCCCAATTAAGGATAGTGTATATTTAAAAGCATTACAACATTTAGAAAATAAATTTTCAATCTACACTGCATCTTCAGATATAACTTTTGAAATTGCAAAGGTATATTTCGAAAAGGGTAATAAATACAATGCTTTACAATCAGATGAAAATAAATGGGATAAAAAACAAGCTTTTGAAATTTGCGAATCGGTACAAAATAAATTTCCCAATTCGTATGGTGAAAAAAGTTGCACCGTTTTAAAATCTCAAATACAAGAGCATACACTTGATTTTAGTACCGAAAAAGCAAACCTTCCAAACAGTCCATTTCGAGCAATTGTTACCTATAAAAATGTAAAATCACTATGTGTGAGAATAGTAAAAATGGAAATTGACAAATACAATAAATCGGTACAACGCTATTATGGTGAACAGTTAATAAAAGAATATTTAAAGCAAAATCCAGTTAACGAATTTTCTATTGAATTGCCCGATGATGGCGATTTTCAATCACATAGTACCGAAATAAAAATGCCTGAGTTACCAATTGGCCACTATGTTATTTTAGTTGCCTCGGATAAATCGTTTTCGTATGTCAATAATGGGATTGCTTATGCTGATACTTGGGTTACCAACATAAGTTATATTAATAGACGAATGACAAATGGTAGTTATGATTTTTATGTTCAGGATCGTAAAAGTGGGGCGCCATTAAAAAATGTTTCGGCACAATTATATTATGAAAAATATAATTACATAAGTCGTACATATGAATATGTAAAATCAGAAAAATATACGACTGACGAAAAAGGTTTTTTTAATATTCCACCTGCAACGGAATATCGAAATTTTACTGTTGATTTTTCTAAAACCTTTGTATCGCCAATGAATAAAGCAAAAAGAAGGGTTGATCATTTTCAAACGGGAAATGCTTTTTCTCAATACCGTTCTTATGCTCAACAAAACACAAAAAAGCCACATACTTTTTTCTTTATGGATAGAGCCATATATCGTCCCGGGCAAACTGTTTACTTTAAAGGTATTATGCTTAATAAGGGTGATGAAAGCATTGAGATACTGCCAAATACAAAAACAACAGTTACATTTTATGATGTAAATTCTCAAAAAATTGCAGATGTAAATTTAACGAGCAACGAATACGGTACATTTAATGGATCGTTTAGAACACCTATAGGTATGTTAAACGGACAAATGAGTATAAATAATGGTAGTGGTTCTATTTATTTTTCAGTAGAAGAATACAAACGCCCAAAATTTGAAGTAACTTTTAATTCTGTAAAAGGCAATTATCGGTTGGATGAAACCATAAAAGTAAATGGTATAGCAAAAGCTTATTCTGGTGCAAATATTGATGGTGCTGAAGTTAAATATCGTGTTGTTAGAAATGCTTCGTTCCCTTATTGGTGGTATTATTCTAGAGGTTATTATCCGCAATCTGCTCAGATGGAAATAACCAATGGTATCACTGCATCAAATGATACAGGTGCTTTTTTTATTGATTTTAAAGCGATTCCTGATTTAAGTATTTCTAAATCATATCAGCCAAACTATTCATATACAGTTTATGCCGATGTTACCGATATAAATGGTGAAACACACAGTTCGCAAACAACTATAAATATTGGGTATACCGCATTGAATTTAAATGTTGAAATACCGACGTTATTAGAAAAAGAAAATAAAAATGATTTTGTTATTTCTTCAACCAATATGAGTGGTCAGTTTGTATCTGCAAAAGGTCACGTTGAAATATACAAACTGAAAGGGCCTGATAAATCATATCGTTCAAGAACATGGCAACAACCCGATAAATATATTATTTCGAAAGAGGATTTTATTAAATCGTTTCCTGATGATGAATATCAGGATGAAAATAATATGTATAAATGGCAAAAAGGCGAAAAAGTTTTTGATAAAAAATTTAGCAATACATTAACTACACCAACAACCAACAACCAACAACCAACAACCAACAACCAATAACTAATTACGATTCAATAAAACTAACCAATCTGAATGCATGGGAAAAAGGTGTTTATGTGATGGAGGCCAATTGTAAAGATGCTTATGGCGAAATAGTTAAGGATGTAAAATATTTTACAGTTTATTCCAACGCCGATAAAACAGTTCCAGGTAATCAATTAAATTGGTTTAATTATTTGACTGATAATCCAATAGAGCCAGGTGGAAAAGCTAAATTTTTGATTGGTACCAACGAAACAAATGTTAATGTATTAATTGAAATTGAGCATAAAGGAATGATTATAAAGCGAGACTTTATTCAGCTTAATAAGGAACAAAAATTAATTGAAATTCCTGTAGAAGAAAAATATAGGGGTAACTTCTCCTTTCATTATGTGTTTGTTAAAAACAACCGAACATATTCGCAAAGTGGCATAATCACTGTGCCTTATACAAACAAAAAATTAGATATTGAATTTGAAACATTTCGAGATAAATTAATTCCAGGACAACAAGAAGAGTGGAAAATTAAAATCAAAGATAAAAAAGGTGATAAGCTTGCCGCTGAAATGATGGCAACACTTTACGATGCATCACTTGATATTTTTAAACCAAACAACTGGTATTTTAATATCTACAATAATTATTATTCCAATTTAAATTGGGATGTAAGTAGTGCTTTCGGAAATGTAAATGCACAACTATTTACAGTCGACTGGAATAACTATCCTGAGGGTGCATATCGCAATTACGATCGATTAAATTGGTTTGGTTATAGTAATGGGATGTATGGATATTATACTGATAGGGAGGATAATTCGGGCGGAATAAGTATTCGTGGGGCAAGATCTATGGCACCAATGGCTGCTGCTGAATCTGGAGTTGTGGCTGATGAAGTTGTTGATGCTGAGTCTGAAACAACCACTGCAAGTGAAGAAAAGTCATTAGCTAAGAAAAATTTTAGAACAATATCTTGTCCTTCTTTTGAAAGTGATGCCTCTGCAAAATCTACAAGTAAAGATTCAGAAAACGGAAATGATAATAGTCTTGAACAACAATATAAACAAGACTTATCAACGGTTAAAGCACGAAATAATTTTTCTGAAACAGCATTTTTTTATCCTGCTTTAGAAACCGATAATGATGGAAACGTAATTATTAAATTCACAATTCCCGAATCATTAACCAAATGGACAATGAAGGGCTTTGCGCATACCAAGGATTTAAAATATGGTACTATCGAAAAAGAATTGCGCACACAAAAAGAGTTAATGGTTATACCCAATACTCCGCGTTTTTTTCGTGAATATGACCGAATGGAATTTAGTACAAAAATATCTAACCTATCGGATGCTGATTTAACAGGTACTTCACAAATTTATTTTTATGATGCCACTACTATGAAATCAATCGACATTTTAGTTCAATCAAAAAATAGTCATGATGATGGATTGCGAAAGTTTAGTATTCAAAAAGGACAAAGTGCAGCCATTAGTTGGGATATATTGATTCCACAAGGTGTTGGAGCTATCACGTATAAAGTAGTTGCTACAGCAGGTAATTTTACCGATGGTGAAGAAATGACATTACCTGTTTTAACTAACAGAATGCTTGTTACAGAAACAATGCCGTTGCCAATCAGAGGAAATCAAACAAAAATATTCCGTTTCGAAAAGTTAATAAACCAAAGTAATGGTTCAACTACATTACGCAATCATAAATTAACGTTAGAGTTTACATCAAATCCCGCATGGTATGCTATCCAAGCATTACCGTATTTGATGGAATACCCCTTCGAATGTTCCGAACAAACATTTTCAAGGTTTTATGCAAATAGTATTGCATCGCATATTGCTAATTCATCACCTAAAATAAAAGCAGTTTTCGATTCGTGGAAAAACAATCCCGATTCAAAAGCTTTGCTATCTAATCTCGAAAAAAATCAGGAATTAAAATCATTGATGCTTGAAGAAACCCCTTGGGTGTTGGATGCAAAAGATGAAACAGAACGTAAAAAGCGCGTCGCACTTTTATTCGACTTAAATAAAATGGGTAATGAGCTGGCTATTGCAATGAAAAAATTACAAAAATCGCAATCATCAAATGGTGGCTGGCCTTGGTTTGATGGTATGCCTGATGATAGATACATTACACAGCACATTATTACTGGAATGGGACATTTAGATCATTTGGGTGTAAAAAATATTCGATTAGATAATAAAGTTTGGAATATGCTTAGCAGTGGTGTCAACTATTTAGACAATCGTATTCGTGAAGATTACGAATGGATATTAAAACATGATGTAGCACATCTTAATGACAATCATTTGGGATATCAGCAAATACAATACTTATATGCACGTAGTTATTTTAAAGATATTGCAATTGATAACCTTAATAAAAAAGCAATTGATTATTATGTTAGTCAAGCAAAAAAGTATTGGCTTGATAATAACAGATACATGCAAGGTATGATTTCATTAGCATTGTATCGTTATGATGATAAAATAACTCCACTAGAGATTATTAAATCATTGAAAGAAAATTCGATAAACAATGAAGAAATGGGAATGTATTGGAAAGAAAATTATGCCGGTTACTATTGGTATCAGGCACCAATTGAAGCTCAAGCATTGTTGATAGAAGCGTTTGATGAAGTAGCTAATGATAAAAAATCGGTTGATGATATGAAAGTGTGGTTGTTAAAATCAAAACAAACACAAGATTGGAAAACAACAAAGGCAACTACCGAAGCAGTGTATGCATTGCTATTAAGAGGTACAGATTGGCTTACTTCTGAAAGTAATTTAGATATTACAATGGGCGAACAAAAAATTGATCCTAAAAATATACCTGATGTTAAAACGGAAGATGGAACAGGCTATTTTAAAAAATCGTGGAGTGGTGAGGATATAAAACCAATTATGGGCAAAGTTACTGTAACTAAAAAAGATGAAGGAGTAAGCTGGGGAGCAGTTTATTGGCAATATTTTGAACAGCTTGATAAAATTACTCCAGCAAAAACACCATTAGATTTAAAGAAACAATTATTCTTGCAAAAAAATACAGATGCTGGACCAGTGATAGAACGTATCAACGAAAAAACAAATCTTAAAGTGGGTGATAAAATAAAAGTACGCATTGAATTGCGTGTGGATAGGGATATGGAATATGTGCAAATGAAAGACATGCGTGCAGCAGGTTTTGAGCCTACTAATGTAATTTCATCATACAAATATCAGGATGGATTAGGCTATTACGAAAGCACACGCGATGCAGCAACAAATTTCTTTTTCTCGTATTTACCAAAAGGAACATACATTTTCGAATACCCAATGCTAGTTACACATAATGGAAATTTTTCGAATGGCATTACTTCTATACAATGTATGTATGCCCCCGAATTTGCCAGTAATTCCGAAGGAATAAGAGTAAAGGTAGGTAAGTGATTTTTAGGATAATAAAAAGTAGTTAATTATTTTTTAGCCCTATTTCCTTTCAGATAGCCATTTCGAAGTTATCGCTATCTAAAATAGCAGGAAATGTTTTTCGAAAATCTTCTAATTCTTTATAGTTTAAAGTTGTTGTTTCTATCCATTCTTCGTGAGGATTATTTTTACTAATAATTTCTCCTTTGAAATTAATTACGCTCGAATCGCCCGAATGATAAATATCATTTGCATCGTTACCAATTCTATTTAATCCAGCAACATAACTTTGGTTTTCGATGGCGCGCGCAAGTAATAATGTTTTCCATGGATGAGCACGTCTTTCGGGCCAGTTGGCAATATATAATAAAATATCATAAGGATCATTTTTTGTGTTTCTGCTCCACACTGGAAATCGTAAATCGTAACAAATCAAAGGACAAATTTTCCATCCTTTTAATTCAACAATTATTTTTTTTTCTCCTTTTATGTAATTTTTTTCTTCGCCTCCAAAACTAAATAAGTGCCGTTTGTCGTATGTTTTAAAAGTACCATCTGCATTCATCCATACAAGGCGATTAAAATACGTTCCGTTTTCTTCAGCAATAAAACTACCCGTAATCACACATTTTTTTTTGGATGCTTTTTGCTTCATCCAATTTATGGTTAATCCATCCATTCTTTCAGCAAGCATTTTTGTATTCATACTGAACCCGGTCGTAAACATTTCGGGAAGAACAATCAAATCTGTTTCTTCATTAATTGTATCAATTTTAGTTGAGAACATTTCAAGATTTAAATTCTTATTTTCCCAATGCAAATTACTTTGAATGATTGTAATTTTTAAGTCGTTCATATTTTACAAAGTATTTCGGCTGCTTTATCTAATGTTTCATTTTTTTTTGCAAAACAAAAACGTAGTACATGGTTGTCAACAGATTCATGATAAAATACCGAGATAGGTATGGATGCAATGCCAAACTCTTTGGTAAGGCGCGATGCATAGTTGGTGTCTTTTTCTTTACTTATCGATTTATAATTAAGCAATTGAAAATAGGTTCCTGATGCTGGGATAAAGTCAAATTTTGAACCCTTTATATTGTTAATAAAGTAATCGCGTTTATTTTGATAAAAGCTACTCAATTCCAGGTAATGACTTTTTACTTTTAAAAATTCGGCAAGCGCGAATTGAATAGGGGTGTTTGCCGAAAAAACAAGGAATTGATGGACTTTTCTAAATTCGGCCATTAAATTTTTTGGTGCTACACAATAACCTATTTTCCAACCTGTGGTATGAAATGTTTTTCCGAACGAAGAAATAATAAAACTACGTTCTGCAAGTTTGGGAAAGCGCGCAACACTTTGATGTTGGTTGCCATCAAAAATAATATGTTCATACACTTCATCGCTAATAATAACAATGTCGGTATTACTTGTTATTTTTTGCAGCATCTGCAAATCTTCTTTTGTCATAATACTGCCAGTAGGATTGTGAGGGGTATTAATAATAATCATTTTGGTACGATGATTAATTACTTTTTTTACATCATCCCAATTAATCCTATAATCAGGTGCTTTAAGTTGTAAATAAATTGTTTTTCCACCATTTAATTCTATCGCAGGTTGGTAACAATCGTAGCAAGGTTCAAATATAATTACTTCATCGCTTTCTTTTACCATTGCCGAAATGGCAGTGAATATGGCTTGTGTACCACCTGCAGTAATTGTTATTTCTGTATCAGGATTGTATTTAGCTCCATATAATTCTTCCGTTTTTTGTGCAATCATTTCACGTAATCCAATAATACCCGACATCGGCGCGTATTGGTTGTTGCCTGCTTCCATGTTTTTATTTACCAAACTAATTAAATCCTTGTTGCAATTAAAATCCGGAAATCCCTGCGAAAGGTTGATAGCATTGTTATCTGATGCTAATTTACTCATAACCGTAAATATAGTAGTGCCCGAGTTTGGTAATTTACTGCTAACTAAATTTGGAAAGTTCATGTTAAAATATTTTATAATGAGAAATAAAATTAACGTATATAACCAAATAAGATACGAATGTTGAAAATAAAAATTCAATAATTACGCGAAAATTATCCTATTTAATTTACTTTTGCCGAAATTAATTTTAAAAAGTGTAAAAATGATTATTGAAAATAACAATGTAGTTTCTGTAAACTACCTATTATCTAAAAAAGGTTCAGAAGAAAAAATTGAGGAAACAAGCAAAGAGCACCCTTTTGTTTTTATTTTTGGTACTGGCGGATTGCTTGAAGATTTTGAAACAAATTTACGTGGAAAAAAAGCGGGCGATACCTTTGATTTTTTTATTGATCACAAACGTGGTTATGGTGTGCGCGACGAACAACATTTGGTAGCAATTCCTATCGATGCTTTTCAGGCAGAAGACGGAACTTTTGACGAAGAAAATGTAAAAATTGGAGTTACGCTTCCTATGGTTGATAATGATGGAAACCGTTTATACGGACAAGTTATGGAAATTACTGCTGAATATGTTAAAATGGATTTTAATCATCCTTTAGCGGGACAAGATTTGCATTTTAAAGGTGAAGTGCTTGAGGTGCGTGCTGCAAGCGAAGATGAATTAGCTCATGGACACGTTCACGGTGAACACGGCCATCAACATTAATTATTAATTTGATTCAAATAAAAATTGGCAATTTTGTGAATAACAGAATTGCCAATTTTTGTTTTATTTAAAATATATAACAAAAATGGTATTGACAAAGATGTATGTACGAAGAAATTGCATGTCAATAAAAAAGACGGTTTTTTAGCGTAAGAAAAAATAAACATTTCGAATGGGCCTCATACTAAAAGAACCAGTAGATAAAGAGTTTCAAGAAATTGTCGAATATATTCATGTGTTTGATTTGGATAATCGTGATTTGCAGCAAAAACAATTTATTGCAGCGTTTCTTAATAATCAATTAGTTGGGTTCGCGCGTTTACGAGAACATGCTGGTTTTATGGAGCTTTGCTCGTTGGGTGTTGTTACATCATATCGTAGAAAAGGTGTAGGCAAAGCAATTGTAGAAGAACTAATAAAAAGTTCAAAAAAAAATATTTATTTGGTTTGCATTATTCCCGATTATTTTAATCCATTTGGTTTTAATATTGTAAATGAATTCCCCATTTCAATGCAACATAAAATCGATTACTGTACAAAGCATTTGGTTGTTCCCCAAAACTATTTAGTAATGTTTATGGATAAACAATTCCCTTAGGTTGTATAAACAAATTGACTATTACCATCTAGTGGGATTTTAAGTTTTTAAAATGCCCAACACTTAATGCTATTCATAAACGCTCAAATATAAAACCGTTCGCTAAAGCATATTCAATAAATTTTGGCAAGGCGTATTCTAAATTATTCTTCGCTTTCATACTATCGTGAAAAACAATGATGGAGCCGCTTCTTATATTATCAATTACATTTTTAAAACATTTTTCCGGACTAGTTTTTTTGTCATAATCGCCACTCAACACATCCCACATTATTATTTTATAATTTTTATGAAGTTGTTTTAGTTGAGTTTTTTTTATTTTTCCATAAGGTGGTCGAAATAAACGTTTTGATTCAGTTGGGTTGCCAATATTTAAAACCTGTTCGCACAATTCAACATTATCAATGTAGTTAGTTGTATTGGTATTCCATCCATTTAAATGATTGTAGGTGTGATTTCCAATCGCGTGTTTTTCATTTAAAATTGCCTGATAAGTTTCAGGATATTTTTGAACGTTATCTCCTACACAAAAAAAAGTTGCTTTTATATCGTAATATTTTAAAATACTCAAAACCCAATTTGTAATTGTTTGTACAGGCCCGTCATCAAAGGTAAGATAGATTATTTTTTCAAATTTACTCTTCCTCCAAATGCCTTTGGAAATTATTTTTTTGTACAAATATGGAGGTCGAACGAAGTACATGTTTATGTAAGCTAGATTTTTTTAGATTTTAAAAGTACTTAAACCCATTAATAAATAGTTGATTTAATAATTTTGGCAAATTGGCCAATAAAAAAACCATTTCTAAAATTTAGAAACGGTTTTTTAATTTTTGAAATGCTTTAAGAGTTCGGTTTTGCAGCTTCATCAACCCTTAAAGTTTTAGAAGCATCAATCATTTTTTGAACGGCTTTTTCGTTGAACTGTTCTTCTTTAATATCTTCAATTATATATGATATTGTTCCCGCTTTAACAGTAGAATAAAAATGGAATTCAGGTTTTGTTATTTCAGATTCCCAAAATAATAAAGTGGGCTCATCTTTTATATAACGTTTAAATTTATTTACATCATTACCTGCTACATCACTTTTTGTTAAGGCAATATCACCTTCACCTTCACTAATTGATAGTTGAAAATCATTGCCTACTTTAATTTCAGTAGCTCCCCATGATTGAACTGTGATTTCAAGTTTCCCATTGCTAGCGTCTGGAACTTGAATAGAAACTGGTGTTCCGTTAATTTTAAAATTTACTTCTGTCATGCCAGGCAAGATAACAGCAGCTTCGTTTTTTTTCCCACCAACGCAACTTGCAAAAAATATAAGTGTTGGTGCTAATAATAAAAGTGTTTTTTTCATTTTGCTTTATTTTTTCTAATGTAAAAACAAATATAAACGTAATAACATTTCGTACTAGTCAATGTTTTCAAAAATAATGAACAACTAAAAATTTAATCTGTGATTATTTATGATTAAGTCATTTAATATTATTCAATTACTTTAGCTGAAAATATAAAAATGAAATTTTCTTTTGCTCCGCATACAATTTATTTTAAACGTCCTTTCAAAATTTCACATGGAATGCGAACCTCCACACCTATTGTTATCACTCAATTAGAATGTGATGGGGTTATTGGTTATGGTGAAGCTAGTTTACCTCCATACTTGGTTGAGACACAAGAAAGTGTGTTTGTTTTTTTAAATCGAGCTTCCAAATTATTGGCACTTTATAAGACACCTGATAAATTAGAAGAAATAATAAAGCAAGTTGATTTGTTGGCTCCGTTTAATACGGCAGCTAAAGCGTCTGTAGATATTGCGTTACATGATTTGTATGGTAAATTACACAACATTCCTTGTTGGAAAATGTTTAATGCGGATAAAAATGCTACGCCAAATACTTCTTTTACATTTGGAATTGATACTCCTGAAATATTAAAAAATAAGGTGGAGGAAACAAGAGAATATAAAATACTCAAAATAAAATTGAATGGAGAGGATGATAAATTAACAATAAATACAATTCGTTCAGTTACCGATAAACCTATTGCTATTGACGTAAATCAAGGGTGGAAAAATAAATTTGAAGCACTTAAAATGATTGAGTGGCTCGAAAATAAAAATGTATTGTTTGTTGAACAACCTTTGCCGAAAGAAAACATTGAAGATGCATTTTGGTTGTTTCAAAATAGCCCATTACCAATTTTTGCAGATGAAGCTATTCAGCGTTATAGTGATATAGAAAGTATCAAACATTGTTATGATGGAATCAATATTAAGTTTATGAAGTGTGGAGGCATGTTTGAAGCTCATAGGATGATTGAAAGAGCGAGAGAATTAAATTTAAAAATATTATTGGGGTGTATGAGTGAAACGTCATGCGCAATATCAGCAGCGGCTCAATTATCACCTTTAATTAATTATGCCGATTTAGATGGGTCTCTTCTTATAAAGAATGATTTGTTTGATGGTGTAAGATTTGTAAATGGAAAAATAATGCTGGATGATTTACCAGGCATTGGTGCTTTTCAGAAGGTTTAAGTTGATTTTTTATAAAGGAGGGAGGGAAAGTTAAGTGTAAAAAAAAAGGCTCTTGCGAGCCTTTTTTTTACTTTTTCTTTGGAGCTGCTTTTTTAGCTGCTGCTTTTTTCGGAGCTGCTTTTTTAGCTGCTGCTTTTTTTGGAGCTGCTTTTTTAGCTGCTGCTTTTTTTACTACTTTTTTTGCCATGGTTTTTGTTTGTTAAAATTATTTGATACGAAGTAAGAAAAATATTTAACACAAAAGAAAAAAACACAACATATTTTATTAACACATTTTTGTTGATAACGACAGTGCTTATTGAAAGTCTAACTTGTATTCGTATTATTATTCTTTAAAATAATTTCTGAAAAATAGTTTAAAGATTTAAAAAAACATTAAGTGCTTTTGTAATAGTTGTTTTAAAAGGCTATTCAGAGCTCTTTGTTTTATTTTAATTTAAATAATATTTTTTATTTTTAAAAGAATCTAATTCTGTTTTTAATTTTATTTTAAATCAGAATAAAAAAATAACAGCAATTTATTTTTGAAATTTAATAATATAGCTAACAGATAATTTATTAAAACACTAAATCGAAAAACAATTGCTTAGTTATTTCATTCGTTCCAATAAAGCCATATAAAATCCATCTGCATGATACACTTCAGGCGAATAGCGCTTTTCACCAACAAGGTTCCATTTGTCACCTGCGAGTTTTAAAAACCATTTTACTTGTTCTTCACCTTCACTTGGTAAAATACTGCATGTTGCATAAACCATTTTTCCACCAACTTTTGTAATATCAGAAAAGTTAGTTAGTATTTCTCTTTGAATTGTTTTTACCCGTTCTATTTCTTCCATATTTAATTTCCATTTGCTATCCGGATTTCTCCTTAACACCCCTAAACCAGAGCATGGCACATCAAGTAACAATCTATCGGCAGAATCTTTTAAACGTTTTATAACTTTTGACGAATCAATTGGTCTTGTTTCAACTATTCTTACATCAGCACGTGATGCACGTTTTTTTAATTCTTCTAATTTTTTTTCTTTTACATCCAATGCAATAATACGTCCTTTGTTTTTCATCAATGCAGCAAGGTGTAATGTTTTTCCACCTGCACCCGCACACGCATCAACTACTCGCATTCCTGCTTGTACATTTAAAAATTCGGAAACCATTTGCGATGATGCATCTTGCACTTCAAATAAACCTTTGTGAAATGCTTCGGTTCTAAAAACATTACGAGGATATTTTAATTCTATCGCATCAGGCGACCAAATAATGGATGAAGTGTCGGTGATTTTTTCAACTTCTAAAAGTTGTTGTAACTCTTTTGTATTTGTTTTTAAAGTATTGACGCGTAAAATAGTTGTTGGTTTTTGGTTGAGCGATCGTATAATTTTATCCCAATCTTTACCCAATTCTTTTTCTCCAAGTTCATCTAACCAATCAGGTACAGATTCTCTTATCTTTCTTATCTTATGAAATTTTTGAAGTTGTGAAACTATTTTTTTTTCGTTAAGTCCTTTAAAATAATTACTCTCTGGTAAAGTGTAGCCATCAAATACCAAATAGGTTCCAAAAATCATCCATAAATTTTTATCAACCAATTTTGCATTGGGCTCCATACCTGCCGAAATAAATAATAAACGCCAGTTGCGAACCATGTCGTAGGATATATCCGAAACGAAGCCTCGTTCTTTTACATCCCAATATTTATTCGCTTTCATTACTTTTTCAATTGCCTTGTCGGCATAAACATTTTTTTCAAATACATCTTTCAACACAGCAAAAATTGCTTTTATGTGAAAGGTGTGGTGCTTTAAATAGAATTCTTTTGTCATGCAACAAAGATAATATTTATTAAGTGAATTGCTTGGTATGTAAGTGCAGTTGTTAAAGAATATAATATTGAGTATAAGTTGTGATTTTGTGTAGGATTGAAGTTCTAGAGAAATTTATATTACCGTATATAAAAATTATATACCGTTTATTTTTGACAAATTATAAAAAAATGTAATTTCGTAACATGGTTGATACTACTATTTATATTGGTAATTTGGCAATTCACGAACCTGTTACCGCTCTTACCGATTATATTATTACGTGTTTAGGTTTCTATTTTTATTTTCAATTGCGTCGTATTAAAAATAACAATCTAGTTATTGGTTATTGGAGTTTGTTTTTTGCATTATTGGCCTGCTCTACTTTTTTAGGAGGAAGTGCTCATGCTTTTTTTGGACTTCACGAGGGTGTTGCTTATAAAATAGTTTGGCTTGGAATGCAGCTTGTAAATGGCCTTGCAATTTATTTTGCACAGCAGGCAACATTAATTTCTGTAATAAAAAATACTAAATATGCTAAAAGATGGGTAATGCTTTATAGTATTCAATTACTTCTTTTTATTCCATCAGCATTAATATTTCAAAAATATACTGTTACTATTATTGAGAATGCGGTAGGTTTAATTCCAATTATGGTTTTACATTTTATGGATACACAAAAACATAAATCTAGTTTTTTAATAGGATATGGTATTGCCATTTCATTTATTACGGCAATTGTTCATGGAACAAAAATTTCTCTTCATGCATATTTCAACTTCAACGACATAGCGCATGTTTTTATTATGCTTAGCTTATTGGTTATGTTTCTTGGGGTAAAAAAAATACTACTTCTTAAAAATTAATTTTATTTCTTTTGCAATACCATTAAATGTATGGTAGTTAAGGGGGAATTCAAAAAAAACATGCAGCATGCTCAATAAAAATAAAGCGTAAAATCCTACCTTGTAACTAAATAAATATAAAGCAACGGAAAATAACCAAAGCAATAAAATTATTCCCATTCGCTTTTTAGAAACATCATTCCATTTAATAACTGAAGTTTTAGAGAACCAATTTAAATA
>CANCPZ010000017.1 GCA_947380175.1 Bacteroidota bacterium
AACAAATTGAGTTTACACAAATAGCCAATGGAAATACTTTTGATATTAATAAAAAAGCAATACCTGTTGCAGGAAGTGTTATTGCTATAAATAAATTGGAGCCTACTATTTTTTCGTTTTTAATAAATAGTCCACAAGCATTATTAAACACAGTTTTTAGACCTTTTTTGTGGGAGTTAAAATCTCCAATGATGCTAATGGCTGGATTGGAAAATTTATTAATTCTTGCCATCATTTTTTTATGCCTTGTTTTTATAAAACCGCTAAAGCAAATTCAGTGGAAGTTTGTGCTTTTTTGTTTGTCATTTGTATTAATTCAGTTTTTAATTATTGGCGAAACTACACCTATACTTGGTGCTATTGCAAGGTATAAAGTGCCTGCTTTACCATTTCTGTTGATTGCCTTTATTTTAATGCTTGATAAACATAAATTATTAAAACGTTTACCGATTTTCAAGAAAATACTTAGTTGATAATTTTTCTAAATTTGCTTACGTCTCAAAAATAACAAATATGAGTTTAAATAATTTATTTCGTAAAAAATCGGTTCAAGATATTTTAAAACAAGTAGAAAAAAATGGCGCTGAAGGTGGACATGGTGAACTAGGAAAACATTTAGGTGTTCGAGATTTAACTGCATTTGGAATAGCAGCCATTGTTGGCGCAGGTATTTTTAGTACTATAGGAAAAGCCAGTTACGATGGTGGCCCTGCTGTTATTTTTTTGTTTCTTTTTACTGCTTTAGCTTGTGGATTTGCTGCCTTTGCTTATGCCGAGTTTGCATCGATGGTTCCTGTTTCGGGAAGTGCATATACTTATTCTTATGTTGCATTTGGTGAATTAATAGCTTGGATTATAGGCTGGGCTCTTATAATGGAGTATGCTATTGGGAATATTACTGTTGCAATTTCATGGAGCGATTATTTCACTGGCTTACTCGATAGTCAAGGTATTCATTTGCCTCAATGGGTGCAAATGGATTATTTAACTGCATCAAAAGGTTTTCATCAAGCAACGGCTTTAATTCAAAGCGGTAAAACTTTTGAAAATTTAGATACGGCTATGCAATTAGCTTATACAGCATGGATTACTTCACCAACCCTAGGCTCCTTACATTTGATTGCAGATCTTCCTGCATTATTTATTATTGTTGCAATTACAGCATTGGTTTATCGTGGAATGAAAGAGTCAAAAAATGCTAGCAATTTAATGGTTGTTATCAAGTTGTGTATTATTTTGTTAGTTATTGCAGTAGGTGTTTTTTATATTGATACAAAAAATTGGCACCCATTTGCTCCAAATGGAATTGGTGGAATATTAAAAGGGGTTTCTGCTGTGTTCTTTGCTTATATAGGTTTTGATGCAATATCCACAACTGCTGAAGAATGTAAAAATCCTCAGCGAGATTTACCTCGTGGAATGATGTGGGCAATTATTATTTGTACTGTTTTATATATCATTATTGCCTTAGTATTAACAGGTATGGTTTCTTACGACCAATTAAATGTTGGTGACCCTCTTGCTTTTGTATTTCAAAAAATAGATTTAAAATGGATGTCAGGAATTATTGCAGTAAGTGCTGTAATTGCTATGGCAAGTGTATTGTTAGTTTTTCAGATGGGGCAACCTCGTATTTGGATGAGTATGAGTCGTGATGGTTTATTACCGAAAGCTTTTTCACGAGTGCATCCTAAATATAAAACTCCTTCGTATGCTACCATTGTAACAGGTTTTGTTGTTGCTATTCCTGCATTGTTTTTAAATCTTACTATGGTTACCGATTTATGCAGCATAGGAACTTTATTTGCTTTTGTGTTAGTATGTGCAGGGGTTTTGGTATTGCAAAATAAAAAAGATATTCCTCGAGGCAAATTTAAAACCCCATACATAAATGCAAAATTTATTATGCCCATTATGATCCTATTCGCTGGTATATTGTCATTGGTATATAACAAAAATGCTACCGTTGCTTTTTTAACAAATCAAAAAAAAATAAATGATCCAACAACTATTGTAACATCCTTAAATGCAAAACAAATTGGTGACATTAAACAGTATTTAATTACCAATGATAGTGCTGCTTTTTCTGTTAATAAAAATGATTTAGAAACGTATATGACTGCGTTGGATGAAACTGAATATGCCTCACTAGTTGATGTTTTACCTGTTGATAATGAACTGAAATTTGAATCAGGATTTAGCCTGTTTAAACACAAAATACCCATGTGGATTTTTATTTTTATTTCATTCGGTTTAGCTATCTGGGCTTATAAAGAAAATCTCTCACTAATACCTTTGTTAGGGCTAACAAGTTGTTTATATATGATGGCAGAGTTGGGTTTATCAAATTGGATAGGTTTTGGTATATGGCTAATTGTAGGGTTAATTATTTATTTTGGATATAGTCGTAAGCATAGTAAACTTAATAATTGAATCAAAATTAATTGATATTCATTTTTAATTTAAAAAATTATATGATCGTTTTTATAACAGGTGCAACAGCAGGAATAGGAAAAGCAACAGCAGAATTGTTTGCAAAAAATGGATATAATATTATCATTACAGGTAGGCGAAAGGATCGTTTAATTGATTTTTCAAATCATTTGAAATCAACTTATAATATTGATGTGCTATCATTAAACTTTGATGTTACAAAACTAAAAGAAGTTGAAAGTGCTATTGATTCAATACCTGAAAATTGGAAAAAAATAAATGTATTAGTTAACAATGCAGGGCTTGCAGTTGGTGTAAATACCATACAGGAAGGACTTATTGAAGATTGGGAACGTATGATTGATACAAATATTAAAGGTTTGCTTTATATTACACGTAAACTTACACCTATAATGATTGCTAACGGTTACGGACATATTGTAAATATGGGCTCAGTTGCAGGTAAAGAAGTTTATCCCAATGGTAATGTATATTGTGCTACAAAATTTGCTGTAGATGCGCTTAATAAATCTATGCGAATAGAATTGTTGCCTCATAATATTAAGGTAACTGCCATTAATCCTGGAATGGTAGAAACTGAATTTTCGATTGTTAGATTTAAAGGTGACGAGGAACGTGCAAAAAATGCATATAAAGGTTTACAGCCCTTGGTTGCCGAAGATATTGCAGAAACGATATACTGGGTAGCATCGCGCCCTCCACATGTAAATATTAATGATATAATTATTATGGCAACCGCACAAGCAAATACAACAATTGCAATTAGAAAAAATGATTAGTTAAAAGATAATTAGATTTTGAAAATCCCAAAAAATAGTCTCTATTTCTTGTTATTCATTTTGAGTATAAATATGCTATTTGGTCAAAATACCAATGTGTATAAAAGAGGGCATGTTCTTCATCGTATTAGTGGTGGAGCAGTAAGTTCATTTTACAAAAACAATCCCTATCATACCACAGGTACAAAATCTTTAATTGGATATTGTGGTAGCTACAAAGCTGAAATAGTTTTCGATAAAAAAACTAATTTGTTAATAGGAATAGATTACGTTTCCCAAGGTGCATCTTTTAATGGATACTATTCGAGTAAAGGATATACTTATTTATTTGATAAAACATTTTCCTATAGGCACGAATTAAGGATGCAAGAACTTCAATTGCCAATTGCTCTAAAAGTGGCATTTAAAAGTGAAAAGGATCATTTCTATTCGAGTTATTTTTTTATTGGAGCAGGGGCAAGGTATATTCATAAATCCTATGCAGTAGTAATAAGTGATTCTACAGGGATTACCGTTTTTGATGGATATACCCCAATGAATTTTGAGTATTCTGTCGGAAGTAATCGTTTTAATGCTTTTTTACATGGTGGGCTGGGTTTACAACATAATTTTAGAGATAGTGGTGGTGCGTTATTTTTTGAGATGACATATAAATATGGTCTTTCCAGAATTCATTATACAGGTAGTGAAAATTCAAATGATTTGTATATTAAAGATGCGCATTTAGAATTTACAGTTGGTTTTAGGTTTTAAAATTATTCCAACTATTCCTTTTTTAGGGGTTACTCATCGATACTGGAATTACTTTACCATTCATAAAATGGTGCGATCCTGTTGAAAAGTTAGCAATGAAATTAGCCATTTCGATTGCACTGACAGGTGCTTTGTATCCAGGGAAAGCTTCTTCAAGCATCTCTGTTTGGGTTGCACCTAAAGCCAAACAATTAAAAGCAATATTTTTTTCTTTAAACTCTTCGGCTAAACATTCTGTTAAACAAACCAATGCTGCTTTACTTGAGCTATATGCAGATAATCCGGCAAATTTTGACGCACCCTGAAATCCGCCCATGCTACTGATATTAACGATATGGGATTTTGAATTTTCATTCATAATTGGTAATAATTCCCGTACTAATCTAAAAACCGAAAACACATTTACATTAAAAACATATTCTAAATCAGTATAATTTATTTCAGTAAAAGGTTTATTTACAATTGCAGCAGCATTATTAATTAAAATGTCAATACAATTTACTTCTTTTTTTATTTCAGCAAATAATTCGGAATTCGAATTATTTGCACTCAAATCATAAATTATCGGAATAACTTTTGAAGATGAATTATTTATTTTACATTCGTTTTTTAGTTGGTTTAATTTTTGAGAATTACGTGAAATCGCAATCACCGTATTTTTTGAATCTAAGCTAAACAATTTTACTAGTTCATAACCTATTCCTCTGCTCGCACCTGTTACAATAATATTCATGTTTTAATCGTTTAATTATAATTCAAAGAAAGGCAATATTTTGTAACTTTACAAAAACAAATATTTATACAATGGAATTTAAATTAAGGCTATTAACTTTTTTGCTGTTGTTCGCCATAGTCTCTTTTTCTCAAGATAGCGCAATGTTTCGCAAACATTTGCCTAAAGAACGTTTTTTAGATAAGGTATTTGTTGGTGGTAACTTAGGTGCTCAGTTTGGACAGGTAACTGTCGTAGAAATATCTCCATTGGTCGGTTATAAAATTTCAGAAAAAGTATCTGCCGGTGTTGGTATAACCTATCAGTATTACCATTATCAAGACACTTATTTTAATTTAGAAACCAATGTGTTTGGTGGAAGAGTTTTTGGAAGGTATATGTTTACTGATTATCTGTTTGGCCATGCTGAATTTGAATATCTTAATTTAGAAGCGTTCGATTTTTATCCAAGGCGTAGAGTTGACGTTACTAGCTTATTAGCAGGTGGCGGATATATTCAGCGATTCAGCAGGAATTCTGGTTTTTTTGCTATGGTGCTTTATAACTTTTCAGAATCTATTTATACACCTTATACAAATCCAATCATTAGGATAGGTATAAATATTGGGTTGTGATATTTTCTAATTTTTTTGATAAAGTTAGAGTACTCAATATTTTATTTTTTTATTCCAATTAAAAAATAAACAGTTACCAATAGTACTCCTGTACCTGCAACAATAAATGTTACTTCTGGATTAAATACCACCCATAATAATCCAGCCAGACTGCTCGAAACCATCATAGCTAAACTTGTACAACTTGCATTAAAACCTATTGCTGTTGCTGTTTCTGAAGAAGGAACAACTTTCGAAATCCATGCTTTTGAAATACCATCGGTTGCAGCTGCATATATTCCATAAACAAAGAACAAACCATATAAAATCCATTCTTCTTTCACAACGCTCATTCCTAAATACATGGTAGCAAATAAAAATAATCCCAAAATAAATACAGTACGCATACCTATTTTGTCGGCTAAATAGCCTAAAGGGTAAGAAAATAAAGCATACACTAAATTGTAAAAAATATAAACACCAATAACATGTGTATCATTAAATCCTAGTTGCTTTACCATCAATAATAAAAATACATCCGAGCTGTTGAATAAAGCAAATAACAATAACCCTGTTACTAATTTTTTATATTCTGTGGATGCGGTTTTCCAGTAATTAAAATATGAAAAAAAATTTCCTTTGGTTGATTTTACTAATACATTTTTTTGATCTTCTTTTATCAATAAAGTAAAGACTACTGAAATACTTCCTGGTATAAATGCTAAGAAAAAAAGTAATATATATTGTTCTGGATAAAAATATAAAAATACCAATGCTAAAAAGGGGCCAATTGCAGCACCTATTGTATCCATTGATCGGTGTAAACCAAATACTTTTCCTTTGTTGTCTTTTGAGCATTCGTCCGAAAGCATTGCATCTCGAGCACTGGTTCTTATACCTTTACCTAATTTATCGGCACTTCTAGTAAACAAAACCCACGTTGGGTTTTTGAAAATAACAAGTAATGGTTTTGATAAATTACTCAACAAATATCCAAATTGTACAAATGGTAAACGTTGGTTTCGATCATCTGAAAGTTTTCCGAAATACCCTTTTGATATTCCAACAACAGCTTCTGCAATCCCTTCTAATAAACCAATCCATAAAGCTGTAAAGCCTATTGATTTTAAATAAATAGGCATTACTGGAACTAACATTTCGCTACCTATATCATTGAATAAACTAACAAAGGAAAGTAGCCAAATGGTACGGGTAAATATTTTTTTGTTCGACATTTATATTCTTATAAATCTAATGTTATTATCATCGGGATATGGTCGCTCAAATGTTTCCAGTTTTCGTATTTATCAACTTCAACATTTTTTAATTTCGAACTCAATTTTTTAGAAGCAAAACAATAATCTATGTGATAAGGTTTCTCAATTTTTCTCTGTAAAAAAAATGTTGGTTTGCTTTCTTTACCTTGCTGTTCATTGAAATTTATGTGGTAAAGGCTTTCGATGCCTAACTCTTCAAATTCTTTAATCACATCTGAATGGTTCCACCATCTATCCCATTGATCCCATTTAGAGTTACTATTTAGGTCTCCTGCAATAATTATGTTTTGAAAATATTTTTTATTTACTTGAATATATTTCCATAGTTGTCCAATATAACCAAAATTGGGTGAATTGTTTTGATGTGTCCAAATGCCTAATAGCTGAATTTCGTAATTAACTAAACATGGTAAAAAATGTTTTACAGAATGATCTTTGTAATTGTTGCTCCAGTTTATAGGTTCTAATTTTATATCTTTTGATGCAAATATTCCTAATCCTTTATTTTTATTTTCTCCAATCCATAAATAATTTTTAGCCCAAAGTTTATATTCTTGGTGTTTACTTTCGTAAGGGTTTTCGCATTCTTGAATTACATAAATATCAGCATGAAGTTCAATTAAGTAGTTGAATTTTTCCCTAAAAGCTCCATTACAATTCCATGTAATAATTTTCATTCTATATGTTTTATGTCTCAATTTAACCTATTTCACCAAAAACGAAATTGGTTTACCTGTGCAACCATTTGGGAATTGAATATTCAACATCATTGCTAATGTTGGAGCAATATCGGTAATGTAAACTTGTTCGGAAGAGCTACCATGTGAAATGTCCCAGCCATAAAAAATTAAAGGAACATGTGTATCATAACTGTAAGGTGAGCCATGTGTAGTTCCTGTTGGCTCATAATCAATAAAGCCGGGTGAATAATTAATTAAAATATCACCTGATCGTTTTGCATTAAATCCTTTTTGCATCAGATAGCGTGAACCTTCTGTAAATGAACTGTTACTGATTGCTGTTGCTGTTATTACTTCTGATATGGATGCTATGGTTTGTAAAAAAGCAGCAACATTTTCTTGAACTTGTTGTAGATTTAATTTTTTTTCTTCAATTACGTTGTGATTTAAAAATACCTGTTGATTACTGAATGAAAGTACCAGTGTATCACCATATTTTTTTGATAAATATTTTTTCAATGTATCTGAAATTTGATTTGCTTTTACATAACCAGAAGGTATTTTTAAATCTGTTAGATATGCTGGCACTTCAGGAGCAGCGTGGTCTGCAGTTAAAAATATAAGCGTATTATTTTTGCCAATTTGTGTATCAATAAATTTTAATAGTTCGGCCAACTCGTTGTCTAATCGAATATAATCATCTTCTTGTTCAACAGAATTTGGTCCATATGCATGACCAATATAATCAGGTGAAGAAAACGATATAGTTAAAAAATCAGTGGCATCAGATTTTCCTAAGTTCTCCGATTTGATTGTCTCTATTGCTAAATCCTTAGTTAATGTGTTTCCAAATGGCGTTTCTCTAATCATGTCTAATCCTCCATTATCTTTCATTAATTCGGGAAGATTGTGAGGAAAGACCGCTTTAGTTTCTCCTTTATTCTTCGATTCGTATTTATTATCATCAGCTAAACT
Source organism: Bacteroidota bacterium (assembly GCA_947380175.1). Lineage (GTDB taxonomy): Bacteria > Bacteroidota > Bacteroidia > 2-12-FULL-35-15 > 2-12-FULL-35-15 > 2-12-FULL-35-15. Next base: position 8,245 of record CANCPZ010000017.1, read on the forward strand.
TTCGGTGTAGCGTTCTATTGGTAAAATCGTATTCCAGGTTTGGCTCAAATATTTTTTTGGTAATTCTCTTTTATTAAATTCTTTTACCCATTGTGGTAGTTCTTTCATATAATATGTGCTCGAAATAAAGCTACCAACACTACCATCATACCAATATGCTGCATTTGCTGTGTGCCCAGCAGGAAGTATAGCGCTTCTGTCCTTTAATGCAATGCCAATTACTTTAGATTTCATATTCGAAGAAATTCGCAATTCGTCTGTAATGGTTGTTGTTAGTAAATTAATAGGCGAGCATTTCCCCTCTTTTGAATCTGTCCCAACACTAATTACTGTATTATCGCTAACACAATATAATCCTTTGCCTGTATTTTTTACATACCATGAATTTGAAATGATACCATGAACTGCGGGTGTAGTGCCTGTGTAAATAGAGGCATGGCCAGGGGCAGTGTATGTAGGTACGTAATTGTAATTTGTATTTCTACAAAAAAAACCTTCATTTACTAAACGTTTAAAACCATCGTTCCCAAACTTATTCCAAAACCTGTAAATGTAATCATAGCGCATTTGGTCGATAATAATACCTATAACTAATTTTGGTTTTGAAGGCAATACTTTTGCTTGAGGTTTAGCTGTTTGAGCTGATATTAAAGCACCAATAAAAATAAACAGCAGGGAAAATATTTTTTTCATTTTATTACGGGATATAAAAGTTTGTTAAACGTGTTTAGTTAAAAAGTACATCAACGAAATACAAACAGTAACGCTTATTAAAATGTTTGCAATAGCAATAAGCGTTTGCCCTGATCGCATTAGTTCCAATGTTTCGTAACTGAATGTAGAAAATGTACTAAAGCCTCCACAAATGCCAATTACAATAAAAAATTTTAAGCTAGGGTTTGCACTTAATTTTTCACTAAACATTCCAACAGCGAAAGCTAATAGTATACAGCTTAATAGATTTGAACAAAGTGTAGCGATTGGAAATGTAGATTTAAAATTAGTTTGAACAAAGTTCGAAATGCCATACCTCATCAAGCTTCCGATACCCCCACCCAAAAAAACCAATAGTATGTTATTCATTATTTAATTTATTTAAATAAATGCGAAAAAAAAATGTGAAACAACATGAACTTAGACTTACTGCAAATATAAAATTATTATTTATGCCTATGTTTATATAACCAACTATTTGCTTTATAACATAGGTATGCCGAGCTGCTTCCTATAATAGCACCAGCCAAAACATCGCTAGGGTAATGAACTCCTAAATGCATTCTAGAATATCCTACCGAACAAGCCCATAAATACGAAGGTGCTATAACATACCATTTTTGATATGCTAAACTTAAAGATGTTGCTGTAGCAAAAGCATCGGAAGTGTGTCCGGATGGAAATGATGGTGAGCCAGCATTTGATACTTTATCTAAAGCTGGATAGGTAATAAATGGTCGAGGACGATTAATAGCGTATTTTAAAACAACTGAAATACTTGTTGCTAAAAACATGGATGCTCCTATACACAATCCTTTGTTTCTTTTTGTGCTATCATGTTCTATTAGCCCCAAAGTTGTAATTATAACAGGAGCAGCTATACTCAAAGGGGCTGTTGTATTGGTGATTGTTTTAAATGTATGATCTAAATTTTTATTTCGATTTAGATTGATATTTTTTAAAATATCAATATCTAAATTTTGTGAAAATAAAGGTGTAAATAGGGGAATGAAAAAAAATATAGAAATAATTTTCTTCATTTTATATGATTTATTTTATCGTCATAAAATGAGTATACTTTAAAAATAGTAATGCCTATTCCCATTCCTACTAATGCACCAACTGCAACATCAGCAGGATAGTGAACTCCATTGTAAATTCTGCTATAAGAAACAAATGTAGCCCATAAAAAAACAAATACACCGAAGTATCTGGTTATATTGCGAAAAAATAAAAACAAAAACATTGCTAATGCAAATGTGTTTGCAGCGTGAGATGAAACAAAGCCATATAATCCACCACACGATCCATTTAAATGTACTTTTTCTTGTATTAATAAATTTTGGCAAGGTCGATAACGAAGAAATACATTTTTAAATGCGTGCACAGAAATTTGATCACTTAATGTAATTAACAATATTGCCGCTAAAGCTACAAGCCAAATACGTTTGCCAACTTTTTTATAAGCTAAAAAAAAGAAAAATAAATAGAGTGGAATCCAAATAGCTTTATTGCTTGCCCAATACATTAACACATCAAAAAAACTATTGTGCTTTCCATTAAAATACAAGAAAAGTTCTATGTCGAAATTTTTTATGGAGTTTACAATGTTCAATTATTACAATCTTTAATTATCAGATTTTTAGCTAATGTATATTGTAAATGGGATGAAAATTAATAATATATTAATATTCAAACGCATTATTATCTTTTGTATTCATTTGCTTCCAAAGCTCATCTTTCAATTCAACGATTCCTTGTCCGGATTGAGAAGAAAAATAAACAACAGGAACTGTTTTCTTTTCTTTGAATCGTTTGTTCATGTCTTTTTTTATTTCCGACAACAATTCTTCATCTAGCATATCACATTTTGAGATGGCTAAAATTCTGTTTTTATGAAGCAATTCAGGATTGTATTTATCCAGTTCATTTAATAAAATTTTATATTCTTTGATAATATCGTCACTATCTGCAGCAACTAAAAATAATAGGGTTGAGTTACGCTCAATGTGTCGTAAAAAGCGCATACCTAATCCTTTGCCCTCACTTGCTCCTTCAATAATACCAGGTATATCAGCCATTACAAATGATTTGTAATCGCGGTATTGAATAATACCTAAATTTGGAACTAAAGTTGTAAATGGATAATTTGCAATTTCAGGTTTTGCTGCCGATACTACTGATAAAAGTGTTGATTTGCCGGCATTTGGGAAGCCTACTAAACCTACGTCTGCTAATACTTTTAATTCTAACACTTTCCATTCTGCAAGTCCGTCTTCTCCGGGTTGAGCAAATCGTGGTGTTTGGTTTGTTGATGATTTAAAATGTTCGTTACCTAAACCACCACGGCCACCGGGAACAATAATTTTTAATTCCCCTTCTTCTGTAATTTCGCCTTCAATTTCACCTGTTTCAACATCTCGTATAATTGTGCCTAATGGCACATCTAAAATTTCATCTTCCCCTTCAGCACCTGTCATACGTGCGCTTCCACCACTTCCACCATCACTTGCTATAATGTGTTTGCGATATTTTAAATGGATAAGTGTCCAAAACTGTTTATTGCCTCGTAAAATAATATGTCCACCTCTTCCGCCATTTCCTCCATCGGGTCCGCCCTTTGCTGTTAATTTGCTACGGTGTAAATGCGCAGATCCTGCACCACCTTTACCTGAACGGCAACAAATTTTAACGTAATCAACAAAATTGCTATCAGACATGTTTTTATGTTTTTTATGAAGATTTTAATAATGAAAAAACTGAAGAAAATCTTAAATTCAGCAATTTTTAATTTGGTAATTTATTTAATAGTATCAATTTCTTTACACAATGAATTGAAAATTTCTTCGATTTCACCAATTCCTTGTATTCCTTTATATTTACCTTGTTCTGAGTAATAATCTTTTACAGGCGAAGTTTCATTATTATAAACATCAATACGATTTTGAATAATTTCAGGGTTTTGGTCATCTGGTCTTCCGGAATCTTTTCCTCTTAATAATAATCGTTTTTTTAATTCTGCTTCACTTACTTCTAAAGCAAGCATTAATGTGATAGATGTGTTTTTGCTTTTTAATAAATTATCGAGCGCTTCTGCTTGCACTTTATTTCTTGGAAAGCCATCGAATATAAATCCATTTGCATTTGCATTTTTATTTACTTCACTTTCAAGCATGCGAATGGTTACTTCATTAGGCACCAATTCTCCTTTATCCATATAGCTTTTGGCAAGTGTTCCTAATTCTGTTTGACCTTTAATATTAGAGCGGAAAATATCTCCAGTAGATAAGTGTATTAATTTGTATTTAGCAATTAATTTTTCGGATTGAGTACCTTTCCCAGCACCGGGAGGACCAAATAAAACGATATTTAACATTGAGGAGGTTTTTGATTGATTGAAATTGGTTCTAAAAAATCTATAATTCTAACATTGCATTTTCTTTTATTCGGCAGAATAATCTAACACATAAATAGCATCTAAGTTTCTGCCGTAGCCATTGTAATCTAATCCGTACCCCACCAAAAAATCATTTGGGACCACAATTGCCGCGTATTCAATAGGTAATGTTTTAGTGTATGCTTCTGGTTTAAAAAGTAGTGTTGCTATTTTAACATCGGAAGCACCTAGTTGTTTTAATTGGTTCCAGATATTTTCAATTGTATTCCCTGTATCAACAATGTCTTCAAGAATAACAATTGTTCTGTCTTTAATGCTTTCATTTAAACCTATTAATTGCTTTATATTTCCTGTAGTCGAGGTGCCTTCATATGACGCTACTTTTACAAAAGAAATTTCACAATCTATATTTACTTTTTTCATTAAGTCGGCAGCAAACATAAACGAGCCATTTAAAACAGCTAAAAACAAAGGTTTTTTATCTTTTAGATCTTTATTAATCTGTTCAGCAACATCACTAATTGCTTTTTTAATCTCATTAGAGGTTATTTTTATTTTAAATGTCTTATCGTGAATTTGCACCTTGCTCATATAAATTAGCTTTTTGAAGGAGCGAAAATACGTAAAAAAGGTCAATAAAAAACCTAGAATTTTGTTTAATGTACAATTTTTATATCATCGATTATTATTCTGTTTTTTTATATAAATAGTTTAATCTTTTGAGATAAAAAACATCGCAATAAGAGTCTTTGTTTGGGTAAAAATATTATTTTTACCAACCAACAATAATAAATTTAAATATAAAATGACTCCAAAAGTTAGTATAATTATGGGTAGTGTTTCAGATATGCCAATTATGCAGGAAGCTGCAAAAATTCTGAATGAGTTTAAAATTCCCTTTGAATTAAATGCTTTAAGCGCTCACCGTGTTCCTGAACAGGTAGCCGATTTTGCAAAAAATGCACATACAAAAGGTGTTAGAGTTATAATTGCTGGTGCTGGTGGAGCGGCTCACTTACCCGGTGTTGTTGCTGCATTTACTCCAATACCTGTAATTGGTGTTCCATGTAGGTCTTCAATATCAGTTGATGGTTGGGATTCTATATTGTCAATTTTGCAAATGCCTCCTGGAATTCCTGTTGCAACCGTTGCGTTGGATGGTGGGCAAAATGCAGGAATTTTGGCAGTTCAGATTTTGGCAGCTGGTAATGATGAATTACTTAATAAGGTAATAGATTTTAAAGAAAATTTAAAAAATAAAATATTAAAGGCAAATAAAGAGCTTGCTGATATAAAGTTTGAGTATAAGACTAATTAAGTTTAAAATATTTAAGCTTAAAAATAAAAAGATGGGAGTCCTAAATTCTTTTCATTTTTCGAAATGCTTAATAATGTTACTTTGAAATATTTTATAAATGAAAAAAATAACTATAATTCTATTTCTAATAGCTTTTGCATTTTGCTCGAAAGCTGGTAACGAAAATTTCTCTATTGGTGCTCGTTCATCCGCTATGGGAAATGCTTCGGTATCATTAAGCGATGTATGGAGTGCGCATCATAATCAAGCAGGATTAGGTTTTGAGCGTAATGTGTCGGCAGGTGTGTATTATGAAAATCGATTTTTATTAAAGGAGTTAGCATTAAAAGGTGTTGTCGTTTCGCTTCCAGTGAAAGCTGGAACATTTGGACTTTGTGTGACTAATTTTGGATACTCGCTTTATAAGGAAAATAAATACAGCTTATCATTTGCAAAAGCCTTTGGCGATAAACTATCTATTGGTGTTGCGATGGACTATTTAACAACTAAAATTGCCGAAGGATACGGAAGTAAAGGTTTACTTGCAGCTGAGATAGGTATTCAATCAAAACCTATAAAAGGTTTAACAATAGGTGCTCATGTTTTTAATCCAACACGCGCAAAAATTGCTGAATATAATAACGAGCGTTTGCCTACAATACTTAGGCTAGGTGTTGATTATAATTTTTCGGATAAAATAATATTGGCTGTTGAAACCGAAAAGGATATCTCTCAAAAGGCTATATTTAAAGCTGGTTTGGAATACAAGGCGGTAAAAGAATTTTATTTACGTTTAGGGATTGCTACCAATCCAACATTAAGTTCTTTTGGTTTTGGTTTAAATCTTAAAAATTTCAAAATTGATTTTTCTGCTAATTACCATCAAACACTTGGTGTTGTTCCGCAATTAGGTTTAACGTATTCATTTAAAAAGACCGAAAGTGTAAACTCTAAAATACCATAGTTGATAGTTCATTTTCTCGATTATTATTTTCAATTTCTAAATAAAAAAATGAATAAAGATAATTTCCAATTTTTAATAAATAGAACTATAAATTCAATAATTCATAGCTATTTAGGTTATCTTTTATGTTTCATTTTGCTCGTTTCTTCAGTAGCTGAAGCACAAATAAATTTTATACCTTCCGTTGCTCAGGATACAATACAATTAAAGCCAGATTCCTTAAAAGCTGATGATAGTTATATACAACAAAGGCTTGAAAATATTGCAGAAAATACTGAAAGTGAAGAAACAGATTATACTGATTTAGTTGAAAATTTGAGCTATTTTGCTGAGCATCCAATTAATTTAAATAATACTAATAGAGAAGAGTTACAACAATTACAATTATTGAATGATATTCAAATAAGTAATTTAGTTACTCATCTTTTAAAAAATGGTAAACTAATTACTATTTACGAATTGCAATCTATTAAAGGATTCGATCTTCAAACAATTCGCAGAATAGTACCATACATCAGAGTTGTAGATAATTTTGGATCAGCAAATTTTAATCTGAAAGAAATGTTTGCAAATGGACACAATATGGTGATGCTTCGTTATGGACAAATATTAGAAAAACAAACAGGATTTTCGTCAATCGATAGTACGACATTATTTAAAAGCCCAAATTCGCGTTATATCGGAAGTCCTCAAAAGCTGTATGCTCGATATAGATTTACTTATGGTAGTAATGTAAGTTGGGGGGTTACAGCTGAAAAAGATCCAGGTGAATTATTTTTAAAAGATAACCAGAAATTCAAATATGATTGGTACAACCAATCTTTAAAAGGTAATCAAGGTTCAGGTTTTGATTTTTATTCAGCACACGTTTATTTACATAATATAAAGTTTGTTAAGTCTTTGGCAATTGGCGATTATCAGGTAACATTTGGGCAAGGTTTAACTGCTTGGACTTCATACGCTTTTGGTAAAGGCGCTGATGTAATGAGTGTTAAAAAATCAGCATTAGGAATAAAGCCATATACATCGGTTGATGAAAATAAATTTTTGCGTGGAGGTGCTGCAACCTTTGCATTTAAAGATTTTGAATTAACAGGTTTTTACTCCCGTAAACATGTTGATGCAAATGTAAGTGATACCAGTGCTGATGGCGAAATTGCTGCCATATCTGCTTTGCAGTCAACAGGCTATCACACAATACCTTCCGAAATTGCAGATAAGCATTCATTGATTCAAACTATTACAGGAGGAAATCTTGGTTACAAAGGACGTGCATTAACTATTGGATTAACGGCTTTAGATTATCAATTAAATAAAGATTATAATCGTTCCTTAACCTATTATAGTCAGTATGAATTTGCTTCAAAGCATAACTTTAATGTTGGCTTGGATTATAATTTCATTTTTAGAAATGCTAATTTTTTCGGGGAAGATGCTAGGAGCAACAATGGTGGATTGGCTTTTTTAAATGGTGCTTTAATAAGTTTAGATCCAAGGTTGTCATTAACTTTTTTGCATCGTTACTTTAGTAGAGATTTCCAAAATTTAGAAGCAAATGCTTTTGCCGAAAATTCAACTCCTCAAAACGAAAAAGGAACATATATTGGTTTAATAGCCAAACCAACAAATCGTATAACAATTACAGCTTTTTATGATCGTTTCGAATTTCCTTGGTTAAAATATCAGGTAAATGCGCCATCTCATGGTAATGATTACATTGTTCAATTAAATTACACTCCTTCAAAAAAAATAGATATGTATGTGCGTATTCGTGAACGTGTGAAACAAAAAAATACAAATCTTGCCGAATCAATCATTGATTATTTAGTGCCATATAAAACTACTAATTATCGTTTTAATATTTCATATAGTATTTTACCTTCTGTTAAATTAAAAAGCAGATTGGATATAATTGAATACAAATTAGATAATAATAAAACTGAAAATGGATACATGGTTTATCAGGATGTTTCGTTCAATAAACTAGGGAAGCCACTTTCGTTTACTATTCGTTATGCATTGTTTCAAACCGATAGCTATAATGCCCGTATTTATTCATACGAAAGTGATATACCTGGGGTATATTCCATTCCTGCATTTTACGATAGAGGCTCTCGCGTTTATTTATTGTTAGATTATAACTTAACGAGAAGAATAGAATTGTGGTTTAGGTATTCTCAAACTTTTTACGATAATCAACAGATAATTAGTGCAGGCTCTTTAACAGAAATAAAAGGGAGTGCAAAATCCGAAATCAGATTTCAAGTAAAATTTAAGTTTTAAAATTTGTAATCAGTAAACTAACAAGCAATTATTGATATAGGATAAAAAAGTATTAACACTTTAAATTTATTTTTTAAAGGAGTTTTGTTTTTCTATTTGAATTCCTAAAAAAACTTGATTGTTATAGTTCAAATGATAATCGTAATTTTACCCTGCGAGGTAATCTTTAGAATGTTGTGAAGTTTGCTGTTTATGTTTTTGCGCGAGGTTGATATAAAAAAGATTTAATACCATCCATTTTAAGTTAAATTATAAAATAATGAAATTTAAATTTATATTTATTATTGTTCTTGTTTTCGGATTTTTTGGAGTCCTTAAATACCTGTTTTTCCCATCTTTATCCAAACAAAATAATGAGCAACAGAAAAATAAAAATCTAGCAAGTGTTATTTCGGCATTTGTCATTAAAGCCGAAAAAATAGAGAATACGTTATATGCTTCAGGTACAATTCTTGCAAATGAAGATGTTGAATTAAAGCCTGAGATTTCAGGTAAAGTAATTGCTCTTTTATTAAAGGAGGGTTCAGCGGTTTCGCAAAATCAAATGTTGGTAAAAATTAATGATGCCGATTTTCAGGCGCAGTTAAAAAAAATACAATTGCAATATGATTTGGCTCAGACAAAACTTAAACGTCAGCAGGAATTATTGAAAATAAATGCTATCAGTCAAGAAGATTTTGATATTGCTCAAAATAACTTGAATACAATAGGTGCAGACATTGATTATGTAAAATCACAAATTTCAAAAACAGAAATACGTGCCCCATTTAATGGTATTATTGGTTTAAAAAATGTGAGTGAAGGAGCTTATGTTTCTGCTGGAACTACATTAGCAAGTGTGTTACAAATTGATCCTGTTAAAATAGATTTTTCGGTTTCGGAACGATACGCACCATACATAAAAAAAGGAGTTAAGGTTATTTTTAATATTGATGGAATGAAAGAAGATGCCCAAGGGGAGGTGTATGCTGTAGAGCCTAAAATTGATATGAATACACGAACTATTATGGTGCGAGCGATTTGTCCGAATAAAAATAAAACAATTTTTCCTGGAGCATTTGCTAACATCAAGGTTTTGTTGAAAGATATTGATAACGCTGTTATGATACCTACAGAGGCTGTAATTCCAGAGCTTAGGGCTAAAAAGGTTTACATTGTAAAAAATGGAAAAGCAAAGCCAGTTATTATTGAAACAGGAATTAGAACAAGTTCGAAGGTGGAAATATTAAACGGTTTGCAGGTTGGAGACACAGTTATTACTACAGGTATTATGCAGTTAAAACCAGATGCTTTGATTAAAATTAAATTGTTGAAATAGCTCAAATTTTAAAGCAATAAATCACAATTCGTAAATAAAGGTACTATATGAATATTTCATCCACTAGCATTAATAGGCCAGTATTGGCAATTGTAATGTCAGTGATAATAATTTTATTTGGAGGGATAGGGTATAAATATCTTGGTGTTAGAGAATTCCCTTCCATCGATCCCCCTGTAATTACAGTTAAAACTAATTATTCAGGGGCCAATGCAAATGTAATTGAATCGCAAATTACCGAACCATTAGAAAAGGCAATAAATGGTATTGAAGGTGTAAGAACTATATCTTCAGCTAGTAACCAAGGCTCAAGTACCATTACGGTTGAGTTTAATTTGGATGCAAATTTAGAAGCAGCAGCAAATGACGTTCGCGATAAAGTTTCGCAAGCTCTTCGTCAACTTCCTCAAGATATAGATGGTTTACCAACAGTAACAAAATCCGATGCAAACTCGGATGCAATTGTTGCTCTTACATTACAGAGTGATACAAAAAATCCATTACAAGTAAGTGATTTTGCAGAAAATGTAATTGCTGAAAGATTGCAAACTATACCGGGTGTAAGTAATGTGCAAATTTGGGGACAAAAAAAATATGCTATGCGTATGTGGATGAATCCTTCTAAAATGGCTTCATACGGCATTACTGCAAAAGATGTAAAACAAGCACTCGATAAAGAAAATATAGAATATCCTTCCGGAAAAATTGCTGGTATGAATACGGAATTAACTGTAAATACAGTTGGCAAATTTACAAATGAGGAAGAGTTTAATAATATGATTGTGAAGGCAAATGGAAATCAAACAGTGCGTTTTAAAGATATTGGTACAGCTGTACTTGGTCCTGAAAATGAAGAAACTGTTTTGCGACAATCGGGCGTTCCAATGATTGGTTTGGGTTTAGTGCCACAACCAGGCGCAAATTATATTTCGATAGCTGATGAATTTTATAAACGCGTAGAGCAAATAAAAAAAGATTTACCAAAAGATTATCAATTAGGAATTGCTTTGGATAATACAAAATTTATTAAGCGTTCAATCACCGAAGTAAAGGAAACATTAATCATTGCAATTGTTTTAGTTATCCTTATTATTTATTTATTTTTTCGTGATTGGCTTATCGCTTTTCGTCCATTGATAGATATTCCAGTTTCATTAATTGGTGCATTTTTTATAATGTATCTGATGGGTTATTCAATAAACGTATTGACTTTATTGGCAATTGTACTTGCAACTGGTCTTGTTGTAGATGATGGAATTGTTGTTACTGAAAATATATTCAAAAAAGTAGAGGGGGGTATGGGTGCTATTGAAGCGGCTCATAAAGGTTCGAAAGAAATTTATTTTGCAGTTATATCAACATCTATAACATTGGCTGCAGTTTTTATGCCTGTTATTTTTTTAGAAGGATTTGTTGGAAGGTTGTTTAGAGAATTTGGTATTGTGATTGCTGGTGCGGTATTGATTTCAGCTTTTGTATCATTAACGTTAACGCCCATGTTAAATGCGCACATGGTTCGTAAAAATCCTAAAAAAAGTCGTTTTTATGAAATTACGGAACCGTTTTTTCTAAAAATGGTGGTTGGTTATAATAATTCGCTCGCTAAATTTATGACGAAACGTTGGTGGGCATTTATAATAATTGCAGCTTGTGGTGTATTTATATTTTTGGTTGGTAGTATAATTCCTTCCGAACTTTCGCCACTTGAGGATAGAAGTTGGTTGCGCATTACAGTGGCAGCACCCGAAGGTTCATCGTATGAATATACGGATGGTTTTATGCAGAAAATTTCAGATTTTGCTGCTGATTCATTACCTGAAAAGAAAATATTTTTAACAGTTACAGCACCTGGATTTACAGGCTCTGGTGCTGTTAATACTGGTATGGTAAGAGTTGTTTTAAATGAACCTGTTGAACGAAAACGATCACAGCAAGAAATTACAGATTATCTAACAAAATCATTGAAAGGTTTTCCTGATGCAAAAACATTTGTGGTTCAGGAACAAACTATTTCCTCCGGTGGTGGTTCAAAAGGGGTACTCCCAGTTCAGTTTGTTTTACAAGCTCCTAATTTCGAAAAACTAAAAGAGCGAGTTCCTGAATTTTTGGAAGAGGCAAATAAAAGCAAAGTTTTTCAAGGTGTAGATGTAAATTTAAAATTCAATAAACCTGAATTAAATATTTCGATTGATAGAAATAAAGCAGAAGCAATTGGCATATCTGTTAGTGATATAGTTTCTACTCTTCAGTTGTCGTTGAGTGGACAACGCTTTAGTTATTTTAATATGAATGGAAAGCAATATCAGGTTATTGGACAATTAGATCGAATTAATCGGGATGAGCCTATGGATTTAAAATCGCTCTATGTTAAAAATAGTAAAGGTGAGTTAATACAACTTGATAATGTTGTTTCTATGAAAGAACAAAGTAGCCCGCCACAATTATATCATTTCAATCGATATCAGTCTGCAACAATATCAGCAGGTTTAGCACCTGGAAAAACAATTGGCGATGGAATAAAAGAGATGCAACGAATTGCTGATAAGGTTTTAGACGATTCTTTTTCGACCGCATTAACAGGTCCTTCAAGAGATTTTTCTGAAAGTTCATCAAATATTTTATTTGCATTTATCTTGGCATTGTTAATTATTTATTTGGTGTTAGCTGCTCAGTTCGAAAGTCTTGTCGATCCGTTTATAATTATGTTAACTGTGCCATTAGCCCTTTGCGGAGCATTAATATCTTTGTGGTATTTTAATCAAACATTAAATATTTTCAGTCAAATAGGAATAATTATGTTGATTGGTTTGGTTACTAAAAATGGAATCTTAATAGTTGAATTTGCCAATCAACTTAAAGAGCAGGGTAGAAATGTTCGTGATGCAATTCAAGAAGCAGCAGCATCGCGTTTACGACCAATATTGATGACAAGTTTAGCTACTTCTTTAGGCGCAATGCCAATTGCATTAGCGTTGGGGGCTGGTTCAAAAAGTCGAATGGCAATGGGGATTGTAATTGTTGGCGGTGTTATTTTTTCATTAATCCTTACATTGTATGTAATACCTGCTGTTTATTCTTATTTTTCTAAAGAACATAAAAAAAATGTTTCAAAATAAATTTTATTTAGTATTGGTTATTGCATTTAGTAATATGTTTATAATAAATGCTCAGTCATCTAAAATAACTATAGAACAAGCAGTTGGGCTTGCCCTTAAAAGCAATTATGATATCGTTATTTCAAAAAATGAATCACAAAAATCTAAGAATAATAATACATTGGGTAATGCAGGTATGTTACCCAAAGTTGATTTTGTAGCTTCCGGAAATATAGCAAATAACGCAACTAGGCAGGAGTTTTCTAACGGATTAATTGTAGATAAAACAGGTGTTAAATCTCAAAACATTAATACAGGAGCTTATTTAACTTGGACAATTTTTGATGGATTCAAAATGTTTGCAACGCATCAACAGCTTCAAGAATTAGAAAAAATGGGTGATCTAAATGCAAAAATTAAAATCGAAAATACAATTGTAAATATTATTTCAGCATATTATTCAATTGTACTGCAAAAGCAATTAATCATAGGATTGAAAGAGAATATTTTTGTTTCTGAAGAGCGATTAAAAATCTCCGAGAAAAAATTTGAAATTGGCTCGTCTTCTAAAGTCGAAGTGTTGCAAGCAAAAGTCGATTTGAATGCCCTTAATTCTTTGCTGATGCGCCAAAAATCGTTGTTGTTGGATGCAAAATATTTGCTAAATCAATTGCTCAAACAGCCTATAGAACAAGAAATTGATGTAACAGATTCTATTCCATTAGTGAATCAATATAAATATGAAGATTTAAAAAATTTAATTCTTTCAACTAATTCCGATTTGTTAGTTGCACAAAAAAAGATTGAAGTCTCTAAATATATGATTAAAGAAGTTAAATCAATTGCTTATCCAAAATTGAATTTGAATGCTAATTATTTATTTAGCCGTGCTGAAAATCAGGCGGGTTTTTCGTTGTTGAATCAAAATTTAGGATTAAATCTAGGCCTTACTGCTAGTTGGAATCTTTTCAATGGGTTGAATAATGTCAACAATATTAAAAATGCGAAATTGGACTTAGAAAATAATAATTACGATTACGAAAATTTAAAATCTCTAGTTCAATTAGGCTTAATTAAAGCCTTTAAAAAATATCAGGATGATATTTCCATTTTAAAGTTGGAGGAAGAAAATAAATTAATAGCCAAAGAAAATTCAGATTTAGCGCTCGAGCGTTTCAGACTTGGTGTTAGTACTTTCATCGAATTAAAAGTTGCACAACAGAGCTTTCAAGAAGCTATTGTTAGGTTATCCGACGCATATTATAATGCAAAAATTTCTGAAACTCAATTGTTAAAATTAAGTGGAGGGCTAATAAAATAATTTTTATTTACACATTACGAATCATTTTTTTAGCACCTCGCATTGCCTCTGCAGTCCATGGGTCTTCAGGCCAATGGTGACGTTTATATCGAATTCTTAATTCTTTTCTAACTTCTGGATAGGTATTTTTCCAGAAACTTTTCAAGTCTTGTGTAATTTGTACAGGCTTATATCCAGGTGAAAGTAAATGCAATAATACTTTTGTTCTCCCTTCATTTACAGATGGTGTATCAACTAATCCAAACATTTCTTGTAAGCGAACAGCAAGAACAGGGGAGCTTCCATCTGCTTGGTAAGAAATTGAAATCATAGAACCACTTGGTACATTTAATTTTGATGGAGCATTTGCATTAAGCAGTTGTGTTTGTTGATAGGTTAATCGAGATGATAATATTGAATATAAATCAAGGGTTAAAAAATCTTCTCTTTTTTTGATTTTTGTAATGTATGGTGCAAGCCAATCTTCGAGTGTATCTAATAAATGTTGATTGCTTAAATTAGGCCAATCTTCGTTTGGACGCCATATAAAAATGCTAGATATTCGTGCTTTCCATTCGTTAACCTCATCTGTCCACCTTAGCAACGATAATCCTTCTTTACGAATTACTTCACATAATATTTTAATACGATCTTCTTCCGGAATAGTCGAAATTACTTTGCTATCAAGGATAATATTACCAATACGTTTCTCATTTCTTGCAATTAATATTCCGTTTTGGGCATCCCACGATACTTCTTTTTTTTCTATTGCAAGATGCGTTATGTCTTCAATACTTAATGGAGCAGCTAAATAAATATTTCCTTCTTTTGTTCCTCCATCTAAATGAGCAACTGCTAAATATGGTACATGACTTAACGTATCATGCTCACTTAATTTTGCAACTTTACCATTTGCAAGTCTGTAAAGATGACTTTGTGATCTTTGTTTAGCAATTCGTTCAGGATATGCTGCAGCTAGTAATTTTCCAATTTCTTCATCAATCGGCATTGTATTATCTTGTTGAATTGAAAAATGTTTTCGCCATTGTGAAGCTAATCTTTCAATACGTTCTAATATATTTTTATCAGCTTCAACATAATTTTTGTTTCGCCATTTTCTCAATGCTTCTATTCGTAAAGTTAAATTTGCCCCCGCATCTTTTTTTAAAGGGTCGCGCTCTTCTAATATTGCTGCAATATCTGTTGCAAGTGCAGTTAGCTTAAATTTTTGCCCTTCTAAAAGTAAATGTGCGATGCGAGGATGTGTTGGTAGGCGAAGCATCTCCTTACCTCGTTCGGTAATTTTTTTTTCTTTAATCGCATCTAATTCCTTTAATATATTTGTTGCTTGGTTAACTGCTGATATAGGAGGCGATGTTAACCAACACAATGTTTGCACGTCTTCAATTCCCCATTGTGCAAGTTCCATAAGTGTAGGGGCTAAATCAGCTTCCAGTATTTCTGGATTACGATGTGCTACTAAATGCTGTTGTGATGATTCATTCCACAAGCGAATACAAGTTCCAGGGCCTAATCGTCCAGCTCTTCCTGCTCGCTGTGTTGCTATGTCTTGAGTAACACGAATCGTATTTAATCGAGTTAATCCTGTTTTTGAATCAAATTGTGGAACTCTTGAATAGCCACTATCTATTACTATTTTAATGCCTTCAATTGTTAAACTTGTTTCAGCGATAGATGTTGCAAGTACAACTTTTCTTTTTCCGTTTACATTTGGTTGTATAGCTTCTTGTTGTTTTTGTAATGATAAGTCGCTATAAAGCGCTTGAATAGAAATGTTGTTATAAGAATCTTGCTCTATTAATTCAAGGGTTCGTTGTATTTCAACAGATCCAGGTAAAAACGCGAGTATATCTCCATTTAGTTCTTTTATAGCTTTACGTATAGCTTTAGCCATTTGCAAATAAATCGGCACGTTGTTTTCTGAAGGTACATATTGAAAGGTAATAGGATATTGTCTCCCAACACTTTTAAGGATGGGGGCATTATTTAATAACGATGAAAGTTTTTCGCCATCTAATGTAGCCGACATAATTAAAATTCGCAAATCTTCTCGTAACACTTGTTGTATTTCTCTGCATAATGCAAGGGCTAAATCGGCATGTAAGCTACGTTCGTGAAATTCGTCAAAAATAATTAAACCAACATCTTCTAATGTATTATCATGTTGAATTATTCGTGTTAAAATACCTTCGGTGAGTACTTCAATTTTTGTTTGTTTACTTATTTTACTATCAAATCGTACGCGATATCCAACTCTATTTCCTGCTTGTTCGTTAATTAATGATGCCATACGTAAAGCAACTGATTTTGCAGCAAGCCTTCTAGGTTCAAGCATTATTATTTTTTTTCCTTTTAGCCAAGGTTCATTTAATAATTCTAATGGAAGCACGGTACTCTTACCTGCACCAGGTGGCGCTTGTAAAATAATAGTATTGTGTAATGCTAAATTACTTTTAATCTCAGGAACAATTTTTTGGATAGGAAGCTGGTTGTGCATTCGTAAATTAATATTATGCTTGCATAGTAATTAGTAGAAAATTTTATTGTTATTTTAATTAGTTTGAAAAAGCTTAGGTTTAATGGTATTACGCTTTATGAATATTTACTGCTTTCAAAAGCAAAAGCGGTATTTTATATTTTTGAATCAATCCATTTTTTGTAGTTATCCATTAAGCTGTTTATAACTAAATCGTCTGATTTATTTTCTAAAATAATTTTATTTTTTACTTCCTGTAAAATCCTAATGTATTCTTTAAAGGATAAATTTTTGCTCAATTCGATTTTATTTAATGCTGTTAAAATTGTTAATTCAAAAGGTAAAAGAAGTTTTTTACTGATGTCGTTTTTTATTATTTGTTTTGTTAGCTTAGTAACCAGGTCGTCATTTTTAAGTTCAAAATGAATAATCACATTTAAAACTTCCAATCTTAAATATACTTGTGGCCTGTCGCTTTTATCAAAATCATTTAATATTTTATTTACATATTTTAATGCTAAATTAAATTGCCCTACATATATGAATGAAATAATT
>CANCPZ010000018.1 GCA_947380175.1 Bacteroidota bacterium
CCAGCACGATAATTTTTAAAACCAATAGTGATAATTAAAAAAATAATAAAATAAATAAATATTGGGGAAACAGAAAAGAGATGAAGAAATGTAGATAAGGAACAATTGTTTTTTAAAGCTAACAGTGGCAATGCTTCAATAAACACAGAGCCCCACCTACCCAGAGGAAAGAAAAAATCTTTTTGATCAATCATCTGCCACGAAAAAAAAGATGGATCGAAACTTATCATTCGCTCCTTAAAAAATACCCAACAAACAAAAAACAAAAATGTAAAAAACAAAACACCCATTACAAGTATGAGTTTATTATAATGTGTTTCTATAAACGCACCAATATTTTTAATTTTATTCATCTGTTGTTATTTAATTTTTTTGTGGGAATTAAAATCACAATTATTTTTTAATACCTAAGGCATTTTTATAATTGCATTGTTGCAAATATACAAGGTCATTTCAATAAAACAATTTATAGTGTTTGCAGTATTTTAATTAATGAATTTTTAATAATTAAAATGTTTTTTCAATTTTAAAATTGGGTTTTCTATTAGATGAAAACTCAATAAAGAAAGAAGAAATAACAAAATCAATTTTATAAAATATGCATTTTCCCAATCCAACAAATAAATTTCAAAAGTTAAATTTTTGTAAAACAAAGCCCTGATTAACTTTTCATAAAAAAATGGAAAAACATAATGAAATAAATATATACCATAACTTATTTTTCCTATTTTGTTTAACAAACGGTTTTCTAAAATATAATCGTTTATCCATTTGTTTTTATTAGAAACAACTTTATTTATTAAACCAATTGATATAATGCTGTTTATAGTTAAAAAAAGGTAATCGAAACTTCGTCCACTATCTGAAGAAAAAGCCCAATAAAAATGTATTATTAATGAAATAGGAAATGCAACAACAATAAATTTTAAAAACAGTGTAGTTTTATTTTTTAGTCTTAAATAGGCGTACAAACCACCAATTCCAAAAGCCTGTATACAGGCAGGCATTAAAACAAATCCAGCCCAGTTATGTTGAATTTTCATAGTATATACTGCTGTGAAAATGCCTATGAGCATGGCACTAAAAAATACATATTTAAGATATGCTTTTTTGACAAAAATTATAAACCATGGCCAAACCAGGTAAAATTGCTCTTCAACTGCTAACGACCATGTATGAGAAAAATTGTTGAAACTCATTGTTGAGAATGTAAACATGTTACTTATATAAAGTAAATACCAATATAAGCCACCTTTAATAAAAGGGTATCCAAACAATAATAAAACGAATATTGTTAAATAATAAATTGGGAAAATTCGAAGCGCTCTTCTAATCATAAAATTTTTTATGATTTCAATTCTATTGTTCTCGTTTTTATTCAGCGCTTCAAGAAGAATAGATGTGATAAGAAATCCACTCAAAACAAAAAATAAATTTACGCCAAAACCACCATCTGGGATTAAACCTTTTATCCAAAATATAACATTGCTATTTGGGTTTATATCTATTGGTATCCACCAATGTTCTATTATTACAATTATTATAGCAAAAGCCCTTAGTGTATCAAAACCTTTAATGTATTTCATATACACATATTATATTAACTTGCACTTTTTGTTTTAGAAAAGAAGAATTATTTTAAAGTGCATTGCGCCCATTAATTTCCTGTTATATTTAATTTTAAAGAATCCTATAAATATTTAAAAACTCAATGCTTTAATTTTTAATTTGCCAATATTAACAGTTGGTATTTGGCCAATTATATTTGCAGTTTCTGGTTTTATTTCGCCTCGAACTACTGAATGCATTGTTGACGAAGCCATCCAATGATAAAAAGGATAACTGCTATACAATTCGAAGCTGCCGTCTTTTTTTGTAATGGTATGATAGGAATGCGACCACCACTGATTCCAAGCTAACACAACACCCCCTTCAATAGGTTCGTTGTTTTTATCATACATAAAACCTTTAAGTCTAAATTTTTTATTGGACGAGTAATTATAATAATTGGGTAAGCAATTACAGCTATCTTTTTTTGCGAAAGGAATATAGTTTTTAAAAACATCTGCCACAGGCTTTACTGTGCCATTTAAAACAATGTTTTGTTTTTGAGTATTCGTTTCACCAAGCCAATTTAAAATTCCCATGTAATTCGCATGAAACAAATGCCAATCAACATCTTTGTATTGCCACCACGAGTAGCCAATAGCTCCACAATCGCGCGTACGCTTTAATGTTTTAGTAGCAAAGAGGGCTTGCGACTCGTAGCTTACCGAATCGTTATCGGCTGAAATAGCTGTTTCGCCAAGCATCCAAGGTTTTGTAATGTATTTGCCATACCAATACAATTCGTTGGCTACTTGTTCAGGTTCATATTCATAAGGATGTAAGGACACAAAATCAACATCTAAAATATTAGGGTCCCATTCAAACACTTCCCGAATACCCTCTAAACCAATCGTTAAAAGCTGACTTTGAGAGTTTGTCCGTAAAATTCGTTTCCATGTTTTTGTGATTTCTGAAACTTCTTTTTTACTTCTTTCTTTTTTATCAAAATACAATGGTTCATTAAAAAGATCATAAGCCATTAATGTATTTACGTTTTTAAATTGTATAACAAGTCTCAAAAAATGATCTTCTGTTCGCCTAATATCGGGTAAAACATTAACAAGTAAAATCACTTTCAACCCTGCAGTATCTGCTATTTTAAAAAGTTCGTTTAGAGCATTAAAATAGTTATCATAATTTTGAGATTCGGATAAAGAAAACAACACATCGTGATTATTGTTTACTGTTGCCATGAATGATAGGTTGCCTCTTTCACTTACCTGCTCCTCTCCTATTCTAACAATTCTAATTGTATTAAAACCTTTTTCTTTTATTAGATCCATCTCTGCCTTTAATTGCATTAAGCTTGAATCTTTGGTGATATAACGGTACTTATTATTAGGGGTGTAACCATTAAACGAACTTGCCCAAACATTACCTGACTCATCCGCCTGCATTGATACAATGTAGTTTAAAACAACTGGATAAAACGGTTTTCCTTTTAAAGAAAACTGATTATTAATAATACTAACATACTCGGAATTGTGTATTGCTTCTAATTCATGATAAGCGCCAAATGGTTTGGATAAAAGTAAAAAGCCAGCAGAACAAAATAATAGAAAAATTAAACTGTTTTTTTTCATCAAACGAATATTAATTTTTACTCATTTAGGTGGGATAAAATACGCTTTTAAAATGGTTTATTTTGAAAACACATTGTACTTTAAAATGCACCACATAGCTCTAAAAGCATCCTTCCAACCAATTTTCTTTCCTTCTTCATACGTTCGCCCATAATAGGATATGCCCACTTCATAAATTCGGATTTTAGGAATACGTGAAATTTTTGCAGTTATTTCGGGCTCAAAACCAAAACGTTTTTCGTTTAATTTTAAACTTTGAACGGTTTCTGTTCTAAACAATTTGTAACATGTTTCCATATCTGTTAAGTTTAGATTGGTAAACATATTGGATAGTGTGGTTAAAAATTTATTACCGATACTATGCCAGAAAAATAAAATGCGATGTGGGCGGCCACCCATAAAACGTGAACCAAAAACAACATCTGCAAAGCCATCAATTATTGGTTTTAAAAGTATGTTATATTCCTGGGGGTCGTATTCCAAGTCAGCATCTTGAATAATTACAAAGTCGCCTGTTGCTAGGGAAATACCTTTATGTAAAGCAGCTCCTTTACCTTGATTAAAGTCTTGATTAAATAATCGAATATTGCTCTCTTTATTGTCTGCAATATATTTTTCGA
The DNA here is from genome assembly GCA_947380175.1 of Bacteroidota bacterium. Classification (GTDB taxonomy): domain Bacteria; phylum Bacteroidota; class Bacteroidia; order 2-12-FULL-35-15; family 2-12-FULL-35-15; genus 2-12-FULL-35-15. The sequence goes on from CANCPZ010000018.1 coordinate 3,812, forward strand.
CAACCTCTTTTGTTTCATCTTTAGAGCAATCATTTACAATAATGATTTCTTTTTCGATGTCATTAATTAATTTAACGGCCAGCACTTTGTTTAAAATAAAGTGAATGGTTGCCGCCTCGTTATATGCAGGAATAACTATAGATAGTTTAGTCATTATTTATTTTTGAACCATTGTAAATGTTTCCCAATCGCTCGCGGTACCTCTGTCTCCAATCAATATTCCACCTTTGGTTTGATCAGCACTTACATATGTTCCTGTTGATGTTTTTATTTGAATTTTAGCATTATCAATGTGAATAATTTCGAATGTTTCCCAATCGTTGGCTTCATCTCTGTCAGCAATTAATTTCATTTCCATATTTTGAACCGCAGAAACAAATTTTCCGTTCACAACTTTTAATGCTGTTTTTCCTTTTCCTAAATCAAATAATTGGAACACTTGTGCTTTTGATGAATCTGCTGAAGCAACCAAACTTGAATTAGCCAAATTCATAGAAACATATAAATTATCGGATGTTTTTAATACAAATTTTGGAATTTCTACTGGTGCAACAACTTTATCTTCTGTTGCTGTTGATTGGTCTGCTGAACCACAAGAGATTAAAAATAATAAAATAATTATGCCACTGATTCTTGATTTCATAAAATAGTTTTCTTGTTAGTTTTTTTTGTTTAAATTAGTTGGCAAATATAAAACAAATCAATTTCTATTCAAAATTAATTGATTTTAAAAGAGTTGCCTAGCTATACTTTTTCTAAACGATGATCGTTTTCTCTTTAAACAATAAAGTGTTCATTACTTTACATGAATTGTTTTAATCATAAATTATTGTTTAATAGCTTTATCAAAACAATTTTTAAATTACTACTTTATGGAAAAGGATAAAAAAATTTTCGTTTTAGATACATCCGTAATAATTTACGACCACATGGCTGCAAAAAGCTTTAAGGAGCACGATGTAGTAATTCCAATTACTGTTCTGGAAGAGTTGGATAACTTTAAAAAGGGTAATGACACCAAAAATTTTGCCGCTAGAGAATTTACCCGATACATCGATAAAATTTCGGATGGAAACACTTTGCAGGATTGGATTCCAATAAATGGTAAAGGTCATGGAAATATAAAAATTGAGATGCACCAAGATTCAAAAATTGATGCAGAAAAAGTTTTTGGCGAACGCAAAGCAGACCACAGGATTTTAAATACAGCGCTTTATCTTTCCGACAATTATCCAAATCGAAAAGTAATTATGGTTACAAAGGATATTAACCTGCGCATCAAAGCAAAGTCGCTTAATTTAAATGCGGAAGATTATGAAACAGGAAAAATAAAAGATGTAAACGAACAGCTATATACGGGTCGTAGCGAGTTACAAAAAGTTTCAGCAGAAGTAATCAATGATATATATGAGAAAGGTTCTTGCGACCCTTCGGTAATTTTAAAAAAGAACAAGCCAAAATCAAATCATTTTTATGTTCTTAAAAGTGGCAACAAATCGGTACTTGCAGCATACAACCCTAAAAAACAGTTGCTAGAGCGAGTAAAAAAAGTAACCGCATTTGGCATCAACCCTCGCAATTCTGAACAAGCATTTGCATTGGATGCCATACTTAATCCTGAAATTAAACTTGTTTCGTTACAAGGTGTTGCTGGCACAGGAAAAACCTTGTTATCACTCGCAGGTGCTTTAGAGCAACGAAAAGATTATCATCAGATTTATTTAGCTCGTCCGATAGTTCCTTTAAGCAATAAAGATATCGGGTATTTACCAGGCGATATTAAATCAAAATTAAATCCATACATGGAACCTTTGTGGGATAATTTAAAATACATTAAAAATCAATTCAACGAAAAAGACCGCGAATTCAAACAAATTACAGAAATGGTGGAAAACGAAAAGCTGATTGTTTGTCCGCTCGCATACATTCGAGGCAGAAGTTTATCAAATGTTTTTTTTATTGTTGATGAGGCACAAAACCTTACTCCACATGAGGTTAAAACAATTATTTCTCGCGCTGGCCAAAACACTAAAATTGTTTTTACAGGAGACATCTATCAAATTGATACACCTTATTTGGATACACAAAGTAATGGACTCTCATACCTGATAGATAAACTAAAAGATCAATCGCTATACGCCCACATTACGCTCGAGAAAGGTGAAAGGTCGGAGTTGGCAAATTTGGCAAATGAATTTTTATAGCAAACATGAATTTCTACTTCACATTAATGAATATTAAAACCAAACGTGAAAATAAAATAACAATACTTTAACTTTTACCAACAACCTCTAAAACCTGCTTACAAGAAGGGCATTTACCCGGTTTGTCAAATAGCTGTTGGGAACAATTCATGGGGCATTTGTATTCCGTTTTTCGGAATTCCTGTTTTTCTTTTTCAGATTTTTTACTCTGGCTAGTGCAACCACAAAAAGGAGAATTTGATACAAAAACTATTGCTGTTATAAATAAAATAAAAGCTTTTGTTTGTAGTTTTTTTATAAACATTCGTCTAAGTTACTAACAAAAAAAAAGAGGACATATTTTTAACAAAATTATTTTTTACATTTGCCTTGAACCGAAAAAACATTTAATATTTCTAATGAAAAAAATTTTATTTCTCTCTCTTTTTTTTTTAAGCCTTTCAACTTTATCCTTTTCTCAATCTGCCGGAAAGGGTAGTAATGAAAAATCGGGAAAAAGAGGTTTTATATCTCGCATGTTTCACGAAAGCCAAAGAAAAAAAGCTCATCAAACAATGAAACATTTTGATCCACAAAAAAAGGATCCAAATATTGCTAACAACGGAACGTCTATTCGAAGGAATCGCAAAAGACCATATAAAGTTGATGGCGATGGTTTTAGTGAGTCATCTCAAGTTAAAAGAAGGAGTAAAGGAAGAGGAACGAAATAGTTTCCAAAATAATTCATTTGAAAAGGCTAGCTCATAAATTTGAGTTGGCCTTTTTTGATTTGTATATTTTTCTTTCTAGAAAAAATTGTGATATCAATCATTAATTTAAGTGCTAATTTTTAGAATATAAACTTTTATTTAAAGCGGTGTATTAGTAATTTTGGCTACACCCCAACAATTACAAACACGTAAGTAATTTTAATCATAAACAAACTACATTACCTACTTATAAATAGTTGGTTTAGTATTGGGTTGAAGATATTGAATGTATTCAAAAAACATATTTGAAAAAATAATCAATTTTTGTTTTTGCTTCAAAGGAATGTTAAATGCATGTTAAAAAATTGTTACCCTTAAATCTGCCTTAGGGAAGGCGCCTATTTTTTTGCACCTTTACAAAAAACAATCCAACTATGAAAAACAAAGAATTACGCAAAGAGCTTGAAGCTGAGCTTCTAAGAAGCATTGATGACACTTTAAATAAACGCAATGCTGAAATTGCCAAAAAAATAAGGAACGCTTCGCACGATGCATCAAAAAAAATTGCAAAAAAATTTTATAAAGCAATTGCCGATTTATCTGAAACAAAAAATGTGTCTGATAAAAAAATGGTGCCAATTAAAAAAGTAGTGAAAAAAAATCCGAGAACTACACTAGCAAATAAAAAGAATGCTGTAAAAAAGACAGCAAAAAAATAAGCTGTTTATAAAAATAGATTTTTGAAAGGGTTTGACGATTATGGTATTTAAAAAAAATATTTTTCTTAATCGAGAATTAAGTTGGTTATCTTTTAATGAACGGGTTATTCAGGAAGCGGAAGACAAAACTGTTCCTTTAATTGAACGGTTAAAGTTTTTAGGAATTTTCTCAAATAATCGCGATGAATTTTTTCGGGTAAGGGTAGCTACTTTAAAACGCATTGTTTCTCAACACAAAAAGTCATTAAACCTTTTTGAAGACCCTAGTGAACAGCTTTTACAAATCCATAAAACTGTTGTAAATCAACAACGTAAATTTGATTTTATTTATCAAAACATTTTAAAAGAGCTTTCCCAGCATAATATATCTATCATAAATGAAGAAAAATTAAATGCAGCACAGAAAGGTTTTGTAAAAGAATATTTCAAGGAAAATGTTATGCCTTCATTATTCCCAATAATGCTAAGTAACAGTTCGAAATTTCCTTATTTAAAAGACAGGTCTGGATACCTTATAGTTAAACTGGGCTCGAATACAAACTCTAAAAAAAACAAATACGCAATTATTGAAGTACCAACAAATTTACTTTCTCGGTTTGTTATTTTACCTACTGAAAAAACGAAACATTTTATTATTTTGCTAGACGACGTTATTCGTTTTTGTTTAGAGGATGTGTTCAATAATTTTAATCACGATTATATCGAATGCTACAATATAAAACTGACAAGAGATGCGGAAATTGATATGGATAACGGCTTGTCAAAAAGTTTTGTCGAGAAAATTTCTAAGGGATTAAAAGACCGAAAAAAAGGCCAGCCTGTGCGTTTAGTTTACGATCAAAATATTGCTCCTGATATGTTGGCCTTTATTATGAAAAAAATAAAACTGCGCAAAAACGACAATCTAATTCCAGGTGGGCGATATCACAATTTTAAAGATTTTATTTCTTTCCCGAATATAGGCAACCCAAATTTATCATACAAAAAAACAGTTTCATTTAAACACCCTGATTTAAAAGATCGCGCTAGCCTTTTAAAAGTAATTAAACAAAAAGACATACTGCTATCTTATCCTTACCAATCGTTTGAACACATAATCGACCTTTTGCGAGAAGCTTCAATCGATCCAAAAGTTGAATCAATAAAAATAACGTTATACCGAGTTGCTAAAAACTCAAACATTGTTAAAGCGTTAATTAATGCTATTAAAAATGGGAAAAAGGTAACTGCCGTAATTGAACTTCAGGCCAGATTTGATGAAGAAGCAAATATTTATTGGGCAAACAAATTACAAGAAGAGGGTGCAACTATAATTTATGGCGTACCAGGTCTTAAAGTTCATTCTAAGCTATTTTTAATTAGCAGAAAAGAAGCGAGTGGCTTAATGCAGTATGCACATATTGGCACAGGTAATTTTAATGGAGACACTGCAAAAATTTATACCGATCACAGTTTGCTTACTGCCGATAAACGCATTACCGAAGAAGTAGCGCAAGTGTTTACTTTTTATTCTGATAATCTAAAAAAGGGCTCCTATAAACATTTGCTTGTCTCTCCTTTTTTAATGCGTAAAAAAATTGTTCAACTTATCAACAAAGAAATTCAAAATGCAAAAGCGGGTAAACCAGCATATATCATTTTGAAATTAAATAATTTAGTTGATTCAGAAATGATAAAAAAACTTTACGAAGCAAGTTCCGAGGGGGTTAAAATTAAATTAATAATAAGAGGCATTTGTTGTTTAGTTGCTGGAGTAAAAGGATTAAGCGACAATATTGAAGGAATTAGTATTGTAGATAAATTTTTGGAACACAGCAGAGTGTTCGTATTTTGTAATGGCGGACATGAAAAATACTTCTTATCTTCGGCAGACTGGATGGCTCGTAATCTTGATTACCGTTCGGAAGTTGGCGTGCCTATTTACGATAAAACAATACAACAACAGGTACGTAAAGTAATTGATTTACTTTGGGAAGACAATACAAAAGCAAGAATATTGGATAGCAAACAAAATAATGAATACCGAAAAACTACTAGCAATAAAAAAATTAGAGCACAAGAAGAAATTTATAATTTATATAAAACCACTTCTTAAAAAAAGCTAATTCGAAATGAAATTCGCAGCAATTGACATTGGCTCTAACGCAGTTCGGCTCCTGTTCTCTAACGTTTACGACAATGGTAATTCTACCTCATTTAAAAAAGCTGAATTAATCAGGATTCCTATTCGTTTGGGTGAAGACTCGTTTTTACAAGGGGCGATTTCTGAAAAAAAAGTTGAAAAACTTATAACAGCAATGAAAGCATTTAAGTATTTGATTGATGTTTACGATGCTATTGATTACAGGGCATGCGCAACTTCTGCAATGCGTGATGCTAACAATAGCAAGGAAATAATAGAACGTGTTCTAAAAGAAGCAGGGATAACAATTGAACTTATTGACGGAAAAACAGAAGCTGATATTATTTATGCGAATCATATCGAAGAAAATCTAGATAAAAATAATGCATATTTGTATATTGATATTGGGGGAGGAAGCACCGAAATTACCTTGTTTTCGAACAACAAAGCGGTTGTTTCAAAATCGTTTAATATTGGCACTATCCGGATGCTTCACAATCAAATAGATAAGGAATACTGGAATTATTTTAAAAGTTGGGTGCATGAAATTACTGTAGGCTACAAACCTTTAATAGCAATTGGCACAGGGGGGAATATCAATAAACTGTTTAAAATGTCGGGGCGAAAACCAAACAAACCTGTTGCAACGACAAAATTAAGAGCTGTCTATGAAGAGCTTGAATCATATACATATGACGAGCGTGTAACATTGCTAGGTCTTAATCCTGACCGCGCTGATGTAATTATCCCGGCATCTAAAATTTTATTGAGTGTGTTAAAGCATGCGGAAATAGAAAAAATTATTGTTCCTCAAATAGGCTTGTCAGACGGAATAGTGCATCAATTATATGAAAAACATAAGGAAAGACAACTTGTAAAATAATTTTATTTTTTTATCGCTATTGGTATAAAAATAAAATGGTAAAAATTACGCTGAATTGTTATCGAAAAGAACAGACAATTTGGAACATTATCTTACCAGTTTAACAGACCCACTTTGCTTATACTTTTTTCCATTAAGCCCTTCTGCATTTATAATGTAAAAATAGATTCCATCTGCAACACCTTTATTCATTAAATTTCTACCATCCCATTTTCCATCAATAGCATCCCATTTATTAATTACATTTCCATCCTTATCATATATAATGGCTTGCATTTTTGCAATGTTTTTACTGTTTAAAATAAAATCATCATTAACACCATCGCCATTAGGAGAAAACTCTATTGGTAAAGGGAGATTTCCTTTCACATCAATTTTAAGGCTGTCTATGGCCGTTTGTCCAATATTGTTTGTTGATGATAAATAAACGGTGTGCGTTCCTGGTGATTCGAAAATATGCAACGTATTGCTTTTTTTGCATCCCCTTTTCCCATCACTAAATGTCCAATTATTGTTTTTGCCAACGCCTAAATTTTCTAAATTAACAATTAATGGTGCCAATCCACTACTTGCATTGGATCTAATTATAGCAATCGGTTTAGAAGGGTTTGTGTCTTTTAGTAACAGTGTGGTTGCTTCTGTTTTTGGGTGTATGTTTTTTTCGTTTTCTCTTAAAACAATTGCAACAGGCTTGTTTTCAATTTTTTGTTGAACCAACTTTTTAACATGTGGTTGGTGTTTGTTACCCGCGCTCCTTGTCGAATTTACAACTGCAACTGTGCCACCAATTGCAACTGCAGAAGCAAAAATAGCAGCAAGTACCTTGGTTCCCACTTTATTTATCAGGGTTTTAATAACAACACCAAAAGCAAAACCCTTCAACGCTATTTGAATATTCTTCCAAACACTTGGACTTACATCGGCTTCAAAATTTTCAAATGACTTTTTGAACCTGTCTTCTATCTCATTACTTTCCATCTTCAATAATTATCTATTGGGAATAATTTTTTGTAAATACGCTTTAGCCCTCGAATATTGAGACTTAGAGGTTCCTTCTGATATATTTAACTTTTTTCCAATTTCTTTATGGGAATAACCCTCTATTGCATATAAATTAAACACTGTTCTAAATCCCGGGGGCAATGTTTGAATAATTTTCAAGAGGTCTTTTGCTGCAAATTCTTCTCCTGTGTGAGTTAATGAAGGCAACATAAAGTCGACTTTTTCCAAAGCAATATTCTGTTTAAATTTTTTGTTTTTTCGAATATTGGTTAACGCGGCATTAACAATTATTTTTCTAACCCAGCCTTCAAAAGCGCCTGTTCCGTTATAGGTTTGTATGTTTTCGAAAACACTTACAAAACCATTTTGCAAAACATCTTCTGCTTCCTCCTGGCTTTCGCAATAACGCAAACAAACGCCCATCATCTTCCGCGAAAACTTTTCATACAAACCCTTTTGAGCAATTGCATTTTTTTGGATGCACCCTTTTACTATTTCCTCATCAGTCATTTTTTGTATGGGTTTAGATGCAAAGTTGCATTATTTGGTTGCATAACAACTAATTTTTTTATTTTTTATTATGAAGACCTCTTTTAGTAACGATTCAGTACCTTTGGAGTATGGCAAAGAAATTTCAAAGCAAACCTTCAGGCAAAAACAAGAGTTTTTTTTTCGAAGAAATATTAAAGGTTTTATCTAAAAATCGAAGTAAAACGCTTAACTATAAACAAATAGCCGCCGAACTTAAGGTTACCGATCATTCGCAAAGAATATTAATTGCCTCTATTTTATCTGAATTAAAATCTAGAGACACAATATCTGAACCCGAGCGAGGTAAGTTTAAAATAAAATCTATCGAACGGTTTATTGATGGAAAGGTAGATATGACTTCGACTGGAACAGCTTACATTATTTCAGAAGAAACGGAAGTAGATACAATAATTGCTCCTAAAAAAACACTTAATGCCTTACATGGCGATATTGTAAAGGTGCGTTTGTTTCCCAATTTTAAAGGCAAACAAGAAGGCGAAATAGTTCAAGTACTTGAACGTGCTAAAACTGAATTCGTTGGTACGCTTCAAGTAAGTCCACGCTTTGCATTTTTAGTTCCTAGTAATAATAAAATTCATGTTGATATTTATATTCCCGTTGAGAAGCTAAACGGGGCTAAAGACGGACAAAAAGCAATAGCGAAAATTACCGAATGGCCTAAAAATGGTGTAAATCCGATTGGAGAAATAAAAGCGATACTTGGTAATGTTGGCGAAAACAATACCGAGATGCACGCAATACTTGCCGAATATGGCTTGCCTTATGAATTTCCAAAAGACGTAGAACGTGCTGCGGATTTAATTTCGACAATTATTACTGAAGAAGAAATTGCCAAAAGACGGGATTTTAGAAACATCACCACCTTTACTATCGACCCTGTTGATGCGAAAGATTTTGATGACGCACTATCTATTCGAAAATTAGAAAACGGGAATTGGGAAATCGGTGTTCACATTGCCGATGTAAGTCATTATGTAAAACCCGAATCGATGATTGATAAAGAAGCTGTTTCAAGAGCAACCTCTGTTTATCTTGTGGATAGAGTTGTTCCAATGCTTCCGGAGGTATTGTCGAACAATGTTTGCTCGCTACGACCGAATGAAGATAAACTTTGTTTTTCGGCAGTTTTTGAAATGACAGACGATGCAGAAGTTTTGAACGAATGGTTTGGAAGAACAATTATTAATTCGGATAAACGCTTTGCGTATGAAGATGCTCAACTGATAATAGAAACAGAGGAAGGCGAATTTTGTGCTGAAATTTTAACCTTAGATAGACTATCCAAAACATTACGTGCAAACCGTTTTAAAAAAGGAAGTATTGCCTTCGAAAAAATGGAAGTTAAATTTCACTTAGATGAAGCAGGAAATCCGACTGGTGTGTATTTTAAAATTGCAAAAGACGCAAACCAATTGATTGAAGACTTTATGTTACTTGCCAATCGAAAGGTTGCAGAATTTATCGGTAATCAAAAAGAAAAAGGAGAAGCAACACAAACAATAAAAGAAAAAGGAAGTCGAGCATTTGTTTACCGTATTCACGACAAACCAAACCCAGATAAACTAGCTAGTTTTGCTGAATTTGTAGCGAAATTTGGGTATAAATTAAATATCCGAAATGAAAAAGATGTTGCTCCTTCAATGAATAATTTATTGAAAGAAGTAAACGAAAAAAAGGAGGCGGGAATGATTGAACTGCTTGCTATTCGTACAATGGCAAAGGCTGTGTATACTACAAAAAACATTGGTCATTATGGCCTAGGGTTCGAATACTATACCCACTTTACTTCGCCTATACGCAGGTATCCTGATGTAATGGTGCACCGACTGTTACAACATTATTTAGATGGAGGAAAAAGCCCAGATATTGAAAAATTGGAAGAGCAATGTAAACACTCGTCCGACATGGAAAAATTGGCTGCTGACGCCGAACGAGCTTCTATCAAATACAAACAGGTACAATTCCTGAAAGATAAGATTGGCGAAGAGTATGATGGCAAAGTTTCAGGGGTTACAGAATGGGGGATTTTTGTAGAAATTATTGAAAACCATTGCGAAGGAATGATTCGTTTGCGCGATTTAACAGACGACAATTATGTTTTTGATGAAGACAATTATTGTTTGCGTGGACGCAAATATGGTAAAGTGATTACCCTTGGAGACACCGTTCGTATTGAAATTAAACGTGCTGATTTAGTTAAAAAACAATTGGATTTTGCCTTGGTTGAAATGATTAAATACACCGCAAAAAATGTAACACCTCAACGAAAAGAGCGTTCTTCAGCACAAAAATCAGGGTTTGAAAAAAACCAAGAAAATAAAATTGATGCTAAAAAAACAGATGCTAAATCGCCACCAAAGCCACCAACACCGGGCATGGTTTTCAATGATGAGTGGGGGTTTGAAGTATAGGCCTATTAAAATAAGGTAAACTATGCTTTTATTGCCTCAACACCAGGCAAGCTTCCACTTTCAATGTATTCAAGCAGTGCGCCACCACCTGTAGAAACATAGCTTACGTCGTCTGCTAAATTATATTTGTTAATAGCAGCAACCGAATCTCCGCCGCCAATTAAAGAGTATGCTCCTTTTTTTGTAGCAACAACTATCGCTTCGGCCACCGCTTTGGTGCCGTGTTCGAAATTGCTCATTTCAAAAACACCCATGGGACCGTTCCATAAAACTGTTTTAGAATTTGCAATCACCTCAGCAAATATTTTTTCTGTTTCTGGCCCAATATCCAAACCCATATATCCATCAGGAATGGCTTTAATATCAACCGTTAATTTTTTTGCATCATTCGCAAAAGCTTCTGCAACAATAGTATCTACAGGTAAGTATATTTTTACGCCTTTTGATTTAGCGTCAGCTAATATTCGTAAGGCTAACTCTTGTTTATCGTCTTCCACCAAGGAGCTACCAATTTTTCCTCCTTGCGCCTTGGCAAACGTATAAGCCATTCCACCACCAATAATCAGGTTGTCTATTTTATCCATTAATTTTTCAATGATTAAAATTTTTCCCGACACCTTTGCTCCTCCCATGATTGCAGTTAATGGTTTTTCTGAATCATTTAACACTTTATCAATACTTGCTAATTCGTTAGCCATTACATAACCAAACACTTTGTCGTTCGGAAAAAATTTAGCAACAATAGTTGTTGAAGCGTGTGCTCTGTGCGCGGTACCAAATGCATCATTCACATATACATCGCCTAAAGACGCCAACTCTTGAGCAAACGATTCGGTTCCAGCTGTTTCTTGTTTGTGAAAACGAAGGTTTTCTAACAACAACACTTCACCCATTTTTAATGACAGGCCAGCATTTTTAGCTTCTACACCAATACAATCACTTGCAAATTTAACTGGTGTTTTTAGCTCATTACTTAAATGATTTACAAGATGTTTTAACGAATATTTTTCTTCATTAATGTCTTTTGGTCGACCCAAATGCGACATTAAAATAACCGCTCCCCCATCATTTAAAATTTTATTAATTGTGGGCAATGCTGCTCGCATACGGGTATCGTCAGTTATATTGTAATCAGCATCCAAAGGAACATTAAAATCTACACGTACAAGGGCTTTTTTATCTTTGAAATTATAATTGTCGACTGTTTTCATCTTTTTAGAATAATTGAATGTTTGTGCAAAAATACTCTTTCTGTTTAAATAGTAAAATGATTTTTAAGCCGTATTCAATAATGTAAAACACTGTTTAGCTTGCTGTAACAAAAATAGTTGGCGCGCTATTTATTTATTAAAAATAGGGCGTTAAAAACTTAGCAAAAGCTCTGTTTTTTAGTTAAATGATTTACTATCTTTGAAAGCGGAAAATATAATATGTTATTCAAAGAAATCATAGGACAACAAGCCGTTAAAGAACGATTACAGCGTTCGGTAATGGAAAAACGAATTAGTCACGCTCAACTTTTTCTCGGGCCACAAGGCTCTGGGAGTTTGGCGCTTGCTGTTGCCTATGCCCAATATATTTCGTGTGCAAATAAACAACATGAAGACTCGTGCGGTCAGTGTTCGTCTTGCATAAAATACAATAAATTGATTCACCCTGATTTACATTTTGTTTATCCAATAGCTCTTTCGAAGGATGTTAAAATTAGTTCTGATAAGCTAAAGGAGTGGCGGGAAACGTTTTTAGAAAACGCTTACATTACGCTATTTAATTGGTTTGAAAAATTAGATGCCGAAAACAAACAAGCGGTTATAAGCAAGGATGAAAGCGAGGAAATACTTAGAAAACTAAGCCTTACAACCTACGAAGCCGAATACAAAATAATGATTATCTGGCAACCTGAGAAAATGAATCCGGCTGCTGCAAATAAATTATTAAAAATTTTAGAGGAGCCACCTGAGAAAACCTTGTTTTTGCTTGTTTGTGAAGCAGATGACCAATTGTTAAGAACCATTGTCTCAAGAACACAGCTAATAAAAATCAATAAAATTAGCGACAATGATTTGATTAGTGCGTTAATTAATTTACATGAATTATCGCCAGATTTAGCTGAAAAAACAGCTGTTTTAGCTGATGGTAGTTATGCCGAAGCGTTATCGTTAATAAGTGAAAATGAAAATGCAGCACAAAATTTGGTAAGCTTTCAAAAACTAATGCGTGCTAGTTTAAAGTTCGACCCAAAAGCTGTGATGATTTGGATCGATGAGGTTTCGGCAGCAGGTCGGGAACGCCAAAAAAACTTTTTAAACTATGCTCTTCACATCATGCGCGAAAGTTTAATTTTAAATTATGGCGACGCAAGCCTTGTTAAGCTTGGCCAAGACGAACAAGAGTTTGTTAAAAAATTTTCGCCATTTATTCATAAAAACAATATAGATGCCTTTGTTAGTGAGCTAAATAAAGCGCATTTTCATATGGAAAGAAATGCGAATGTTAAAATATTATTTATGGATTTAGCATTTAAATTTAACGAATTGCTAAATTTACCAAAGCCTGTTATGGCTTAAAAGAGAGAAAAGTGTAGAGAGGTATCTGTTTAAATTTGTTCAGTGGAACGAATTAATAATTAACGATTTAAAATTATCCAGCCTTCTTGTAGTGTGGGTTCGGCTGGGAAAGGGTAATAAATATGGGATGTAGTGGATGTTCATCGGGCAGAGGTTGCAGTACAACAGTTGATGGTTTACCGGGGGGGTGCAAAAACAATGGGTCTTGCGGTACTGGTGGTTCTAACAAATTAAATGTGTTCGACTGGTTAGCAAATATGGAGTTGCCTGGAGGACAAAACATTTTTGATTGTGTTGAAGTCAGATTTAAAAATAGCAGAAAAGAGTTTTTTAGAAATGTAAATAACTTACAACTAAACGTTGGGGATGTTGTTGCTGTGGAGGCCTCTCCTGGTCACGACATAGGCGTTGTTAGTATTTCGGGGGAGCTTGTTCGTTTACAAATGAAAAAAAGAAATGTAAATCCTTCATCCGAAGAAATAAAAAAAGTATACCGCAAAGCTAAACCCCTTGATATTGATAAATGGTTAGAGGCACAAAATCTGGAACAAAGCACCATGTATAGAGCACGCACTATGGCGGTGAAGTTAAATTTGCAGATGAAAATAAGCGATGTGGAATATCAGGGCGATAAAACAAAAGCAATTTTTTATTATACAGCCGATGATCGCGTTGATTTTAGGGAGCTTATAAAAGTTTTAGCAGACGAATTTAAGGTCCGTATTGAAATGAAACAAATTGGCGCTCGTCAAGAGGCCGGTCGTCTTGGTGCAATTGGCTCGTGTGGCCGTGAATTATGTTGCTCAACTTGGCTAACAGATTTTCGTTCTGTATCAACTAGCGCTGCTCGCTACCAACAGCTTTCATTAAACCCTTTAAAGCTTGCTGGACAATGTGGTAAACTTAAATGTTGTTTAAATTATGAATTAGATAGCTACTTAGACGCTCTGAAAGATTTTCCTGATGTAAATAATGTGAAACTTGAAACTGATCGCGGTAGGGCTTTTCATCAAAAAACAGATATCTTCAGGCGTACTATGTTTTTTTCTTATACAACAGAACCTGATAATTTTATTCCTCTTCCTATTGATCGCGTAAAAGAGGTGATGGAAATGAATAAAAAGGGTATTAAACCAGAAGATTTATTGTTAAAACCTGCATTCAAAGTGGTTGAGAAAAAACCGGATTACGAAAATGTGGTTGGACAAGACAGCTTGACCCGTTTCGATCAAAAGAGAAAAACAAAACATAAAAACAATAATAAAAAACGTAATCCCGGTTCAAATAATAACAAACCTTTAGAAAATTTAAGAGAAGTGAACAACCCGGCCGATACAAGCCCTGTAAATCAAATTAACAACAGAACTGAAAACCCAAACAGAAATAAACAAAACAATAATAACAGAAGGCCTCTGAACCAAAACATTACCCAAAAAGGAGAGCAAACAACAAACCAAAATCAATCAAGACCGAATAATAACAGAAATAAACCAAACAATCGTCCATCACGGCCAAATAATAACAACAAGCCACCAACAGCAGAACCAAAGCAAGATTAAAATAAAATTGTTTTATGATTAAAATAAATAAATACAAATTACGGTTTTCAGTTGCTTCAATTTTATTGTTCTGCATTTTATTTTTTGCTTCCTGCGACAACGCTCGAATTTTTGAACAAAACCAAAACATTCCAGAAACAGGGTGGATAAATAACAATGTTTTAATTTTTAATGTTGAAATTAAAGATCCCGCAACAGCTGCTAATTTTTTTATTAATGTGCGCAACGCCGATGGCTACCCTTACAATAATTTATATTTATTTGTGAAAACTGAATTTCCAAATAAAAAAACGTCAATAGACACCTTAGAGTGTATTTTAGCGGATGAGAAAGGGAAATGGCTAGGTAGTGGTATTGGGGATTTATACGACAACCAAATACCATTTAAGCGTAATGTGCGATTTCCTCTTCCTGGTGTTTATAAATTTGAAATTCAACATGGTATGCGAAGCGATAATATTCCCTTTATTATGGATGTTGGCTTGCGAATTGAAAAAGCCGAGTAATTAAATTTGGCTTTCTATTTCTATAATTCCGATTTTTAAAAAACAAGTAGAAAAACTTTAAAATGAATACAGATAAAGCAAAATCAATAAAACCAAACCATTACAAAAAATATATTTGGGGATTTTGGATATTGTTTGCAAGCCCTGTTATAATTATTTTATCGTTTGTATTGGGCGTTCGGATATTCGGAGATTTACCAGATACAGAAGCATTACAAAACCCTAAAACAAATTTAGCAACCGAAGTTTTTTCGAGCGATTTAAAAGTATTGGGTAAATATTATGCCGAAAACCGCACCCGGGTTAAGTTTAAAAACATTTCACCAAACGTAATAAACGCGCTACTTGCAACCGAAGACGCACGTTTTTTTAAACACTCCGGCTTAGATTTAAGAGCATTGGGGCGCTCCATGTATGGGGCAGCAACAGGTAGTTCCTCCAGTGGGGGTGGCAGCACCATCACACAACAATTAGCAAAAATGCTTTTCCCGCGCGAAAACCTAAGCCACTTGGGTTTAATTATGCGAAAGTTTAAAGAGTGGATTATTGCCGTTAAGCTAGAAAGAGAGTATACAAAAGAAGAAATTATCGCAATGTATCTGAATAAATTCGACTTTGTAAATAATGCAGTAGGAATTAAATCGGCAGCACAAATTTATTTTAATACCACTCCTGATTCTTTAAAAATTGAACAAGCGGCTGTACTAGTTGGTATGGCAAAAAACCCATCGTATTTTAACCCCAACCGTTTTCATGAAAGGTCGGAAGGACGAAGAAATACTGTTATTCAACAGATGAAAAAATACAACTATTTAACATCTGAACAATCTGATTCATTACAAAAAATCCCCTTAAAATTATGCTTTAGCCCGGAAGACCATAACGATGGGCTAGCACCTTATTTTAGAGAATACATTAGAGATGTGTTTATGAAAAAGTGGTGCGAAGAAAATTTGAAACCTGACGGAAAAAAATATGATATCTATCGGGATGGATTAAAAATTTATACTACCATAGACTCTAGAATGCAGCGTTATGCAGAAGAAGCTGTATCCGAACACCTAAAACTATTACAAGCAAATTTTGATATTGAATGTAAACGGAAAAGAAACGCGCCTTTTGCTTGGAATGTGAATAAAGAAGAAATTAAAAGTATTCTGTTACAAGGTATGAAGCGGTCGGATCGTTACAGAGCCCTTAAAAAACAAGGTGTTGATGAAAAGTCAATTCAAAAAAACTTCAACACACCTGTTGCTATGACCATATTTACTTGGAAGGGACCGAAGGATACAATAATGACACCGAAAGATTCTATCAGATATTATAAAGGTTTTTTACAGACTGGTTTTATGTCAATTGAACCACAAACAGGTTTTATTAAATCTTGGGTAGGCGGTATTTCACATAAATTTTTTCAATACGATCATGTTCAAATAGGTCATGCGCGACAAGTTGGATCCACGTTTAAAACTTTTGTATATGCCTTGGCTATCCAAGAAGGATACTCCCCCTGCTATAGATTACCAAATGTAAAAACCTGTATTGATATGCCTGATGGACAACCACAGTATTGTCCCGAAAATTCAGCAGGAGAAGAAAAACTTGCAGGTAAAATGCTAACCCTTCAACAGGCATTAGCGTTTTCAATAAACTATGTTTCAGCCTACCTAATAAAACAATTTGGCCCACAAGCTGTGGTTGATTTAGCCCACCGAATGGGTGTTGTAAGTAAAATTGACCCTGTGCCCTCTATTTGTTTAGGGACACCCGAAATTTCAGTATTCGAAATGGTTGGTGCCGAAGCAACTTTTGCAAACAAAGGAACCTGGATAGAACCAACTTTTATAACCCGCATAGAAGATAAAAATGGAAAAGTGCTTGCTGATTTTGTTCCAAAAACTGAGGAGGTAATGAGTGAAGAAAAAGCATACGTTGTTTTACAATTAATGAAAGGTGTGGTACAAATAGGTACTGGTGGGCGTTTGCGAAGAGCGCCCTATAATTTTAAACAAACAATTGCGGGAAAAACAGGTACAACACAAAACAATTCGGATGGTTGGTTTATGGGTATTACGCCCGATTTGGTTTCGGGATGTTGGGTTGGTGGCGAAGATAGGGCTGTACATTTTGATAGAACAGACCAAGGACAAGGGGCTGCTATGGCATTACCTATTTGGGGGAAATACATGCAAAAAGTATGGGCTGATAAAACAATAAAAATATCGCAAGGCGACTTCGAAAAACCAACTAAAAAATTAGAGGTAGAAATGGATTGTAGTAAATACAATAAAGACCTAGAAAGTGATAAAGAAAACTTTAACACCGAAGAGTCCTATTAGTAAATTTCCAAAAACCTCTTGCCAAAATGAGCTGTATTTTAGTTTTGATTAGTTTATTTGGACCCATAAATTTGTAAAAATTAGTAATTTGTAAATTAGATGAATAAAATAGTTAAAAATGCTGACGAAGCGATTAAAGACATTGGGGATAACACAACTCTTATGCTTGGAGGGTTTGGCCTGTGTGGCATACCCGAAAATTGCATTGCTGCCCTAGTAAAAAAAGGGGTAAAAGGTTTAACCTGCATTTCTAATAATGCTGGTGTGGATGATTTTGGAATTGGCCTAATGTTGAATACACGACAGGTTAAGAAAATGATTTCTTCTTATGTAGGAGAAAATGCAGAGTTCGAACGCCAACTATTGTCGGGCGAACTAGAAGTGGAATTAATTCCTCAAGGAACACTAGCAACAAGGTGTTTAGCAGCAGGATATGGTATGCCTGCAATATTTACGCCTGCTGGCGTAGGAACTGAAGTAGCAATTGGCAAAGAAACCCGAAAATTTATGGTAGAAGGAACCGAAAAAGAGTTTTTGATGGAGATGGCTTTTGATGCTGATTTTGCGCTTGTAAAAGCTTGGAAAGGAGACCCTTTTGGTAATTTAATTTTCAGAGAAACCGCTCGTAATTTTAATCCAATGATGGCAATGGCAGGCAAAATAACCATTGCAGAGGTAGAAGAATTGGTGCCTGCAGGAGCATTAGACCCAGATCACATTCACACCCCTGGAATTTTTGTACACCGTATTTTTCAAGGTATTGACTACGAAAAACGAATTGAACAAAAGACGGTAAGAAAGAAGTAATTTATTGATGTACTGATTACTATTGTACTTATTTAATTAGCACAAAGCACATTTTCTCATTAAAACATCGAATTATGTTAGATAAAATTGGTATCGCGAAACGAATCGCAAAAGAAATAAAAGATGGGTATTATGTAAACTTAGGGATTGGAATTCCGACATTGGTAGCCAATTATATCCCTCAAGGCATGAACGTTGTCCTGCAGTCCGAAAACGGCCTTTTAGGCATGGGTCCGTTTCCTTTTGAAGGAGAAGAGGATGCAGATTTAATAAATGCCGGAAAACAAACAATAACAACTGTTCCTGGCTCTGTATTTTTTGATTCGGCAATGAGTTTTGGTATGATACGATCGCGCAAAGTGCATTTAACAATTCTTGGTGCAATGGAGGTTTCTGAAAAAGGAGACATTGCTAATTGGAAAATTCCAGGCAAGATGGTAAAAGGCATGGGGGGCGCAATGGACCTGGTGGCATCGGCAAAAAATATTATAGTTGCTATGCAACACGTAAATAAAGCAGGCGAATCAAAACTGCTATCAAAATGCGATTTGCCGTTAACTGGAGTGGGGTGTGTAAAAAAAATAGTAACTGAATTAGCTGTTATTGATATAACGCCTGATGGATTTAAACTTTTGGAACGCGCCCCAGGTGTTAGCATAGAAGAAATTAAAAATGCCACACACGGAAAATTAATAATTGAAGGGGAAATACCTGAGATGGTGATTGATTAGATTTAACAACCTACTTGTGGTGTGTAAAATTAGTCGATATACAAATGTATCATTCTATCGGCTCGTATAAGCCGTAAATTAAGGGATTAGAGATTACTGCTTCTATATTAAAATCATCAATAGCAATGGCTGTTTTATCTTTATTCCAGACATAAATTTTCACCTCTGCGTTTGGGTGTTTCTTTAATACGGAACTATTTACCATGTATGATAAAAACAATTTGCTCTTATCTAAACCTGTTGCAACCGCATTTTTATACTCTGAGCCAGACCAAAACAAAGACTCTTCACCATCATTAACCGTAAAAACAAGTGTTGGATTAGATTCTTTTTTATATGATTCGACAGTAACGTTTATATTAAAAATTACCCCATGTTCCTTAATGATGTCGCGCAAATTAGCAACAAAGGTTGCGCTGTATTCTTTGGTGCTATCCATATAATAAAACTCATTTGCTGGGCTTTCTTTATTTATTATGCTAACATCTTGATTCCAATAAGAAGATGTGTTGTTAAAATCGTTTGTGTCAGTAAAAACAATGTTTTCAGACGTTTTAGGTGTTTGTTTTTGATTTGAATAACAATATACAGAATACGTAAAGCCCTCTTCTTTATTTACCAAAAAAGGGTATTTTTCTCTGATGATTTCAACATACTCCAATGGTAAGTTACCAGCAATAAAAAAATTTGTTGTTTGGGCGTTTACAAATGCACCAAAGGCCTTTTGGCTAGGAATCTCATCAAAACCATTATAATAAATAAAATCAAATTTTTTATCGTATTTCTTGAAATAGTATTCTTTAAAAAAGGGTGGCACAAACAATTCGATTGTTGCGTTTTTAGATCCGCCGATCTTATCTAAAACTGCATTTGTAAAAACAATTTGTTGCTGATATGGTTGATGATAAAACACATCGAAATGTTTGCGCGAAAACAGAAGAGTTGTAGTTCCAAAAATTAATATGGTTGCCACAATAGTAATTTTTAATTTTTTTCCAAGCTCTTCAAATAAAGAAAATATAAAAATTAAAAAAAATGGAAATACAAAAATCACTGTTGAAACCTGTAAAACAGGATTGATTTTTATTGAATAAAGATAGCCTATTGCAAAAACGATTAAAAACCATAGAATGGATATTATTCTGAACTTTTGCTTTAATTGTATGTCTTTTGCTCTTTTAAAAATGCTTAAAATGAGAATGCTTAAAACCAATGCGTACATCCAAAACGAAAAATGAAATGCATAACGCAACAATACCAAAAGCCAATCTGAATCTGGCTTTGAAAGCCACCCCCCTTCGCCACCAACTCCCCCTTTACTTAGTTGGAAAAAGAAAATCCCAATATGTGGAATATATAAAATAATTGCACCTAAAAAACCAACAACATAACCTTTCCAATTGCTTTTATTGATAAAAAAAAATCCTGTTACACCAACCAATCCGGCAAACAATAAGGCAAAGTGATGATCGTAAGCGCAAAAAACTGCGGATAAAACTAACCCGGTTAACCATTTTTTTTTAGACTCGGAACCCATTAAATAATTGCTCCAACACCATACCATCAATAACGAAAAAAACAAACCACTTACATACGGGCGAGCAATTTGACTATACATAATCATGTATTGCATGGTTGACATAAAAGCAGCGACAATTAAACCAACACTGCTGTTAAACCATTTTTTAGCTATTTTATATGCGATGTAAATGGATAAAATACCACAAATAATAAACGGTGTTTTTACAACCATTTCGTTATACCCAAATACTTTTGTCCAATAAAACAAAAACACCTGAACCCCAATCGGGTGGCCATCAACACGAGCGCCTTTTGCTATTAGTTCGGACAACGAACCAAAATCGGTACGAGCCAAAGCACTTAACTCATCGTGCATATAGGGCATTTGCGAAAAGTTCCAGAACCGCAAAATAGAGGCAAAGAGAAGTATTAAAAAAAGTAAAATTGTATCAGTAGTAATTTTTGTTTTCGTTCCCTCCGACATTTTTATTTTTTCGATACGTTTTATAGAATTTTAACTAATGCTTTTAAACAAAGGTCTTCTTGTTTAGTCATTTCTGTTTTTGCAATTTTTGTTTTGTCTTTATAACCCAATAAATGCAATGTACCATGAATAATAATTCGGTGCAACTCGTTTTCAATCGTTTTAGAGAACTTTTCAGCGTTTTCTTTAATTCTATCTATACTAATATAAACATCTCCGGAAACGGGCTTTTTTAGGTCTTCTTTTGAATAATCGAACGTTATGATATCGGTGTACGTATCATGATTCAAGTATTGCTTGTTAATTTCTAACAAATAGGCGTCTGAACAAAAAATAAAGTTTAATTCCCCGAGTTTGCGTTTTTTTAATTCAATGGTGGATTTTATCCACTGTTTAAGCACTTTTTTTTCTGCTAACGTAAACTTAATATCGGCATTGTT